>JAKZUG010000708.1:0-4282 GCA_047516705.1 Candidatus Poribacteria bacterium
GTCCTGAACCTGAAGATGCGATTGCGCGGACACGGTCGGTGATGGACAGTGGGTGCGCGTTGGAACATTTACGAGCGTATGTCAGAGAGAGTCATCGGGTATAGCATTTTGTCAGAATCAAGATTTTCAGGACAAGAGACCTATCTTGAGTCATACGCGCTTGCAATGTGCGCTTTCCTGTAGTAAAATGTCCAAAAACGAAATAGAGGGTGTCTATGAAACTCGGATTTGTGAGCGCAATTTTACCGGAACAGTCGTTGACAGAGGTCGTCCAATTCGCGGCTGACACCGGCTTTGATTGCGTTGAATTGATGTGCTGGCCCAAAGGGAAAGCGGAACGGCGTTACGCTGGCGTTACGCACGTTGACGTTGCGGATCTTTCCGAAGCGGAAGCAGATAAAATCCTACAATGCGTCTCGGATGCGGGGATACGGATCAGCGGTTTAGGCTACTATCCAAACCCACTAACACCTGATGAGACCGAAGCGACTATCTATAGCGAACATCTCCAAAAACTGATTCTGGCAGCAGAACGTCTGTCAATAGATATCGTGAACACATTCATCGGCAGAGATCAGACGCGAACGATAGATGAGAATTGGCACCGTTTTCAGCAGGTCTGGAAACCGCTAATCCAATTCGCCGCTGACCACGGCATCCGCATCGGCATTGAGAATTGCCCGATGTTTTTCACCGAGGACGAATGGCCCGCTGGTCAAAACCTTGCCTATTCTCCCGCCGTTTGGGAACGGATGTTTGAGGAAATCCCCTCCCCGAATTTCGGACTCAACTTCGACCCGTCCCATTTTATATGGCTCCAGATGGATTATCTGAAACCGCTTGTCACTTTCGCTGATCGAATCTTCCACGTGCATGCTAAGGATGTACGGTTAGACAGAGCGAAACTTGACGAAGTCGGCATCCTCGCAACGCCTCTGTCGTATCATACACCGAAACTGCCGGGACTTGGCGATGTGGATTGGGGAAGTTTCTTCTCCGTCTTGAGCGATACCGGTTACGAGGGCGCAGTCTGTGTTGAAGTGGAGGATCGGGCGTATGAAGAGACATTGGAGACACGGCAACGTGCCTTGCGGCAGAGCCATATTTTCCTAAGGCAATTCATAGGGTAGTTACGCCACTGGTGAGGTTTTCAAGGATACATATTACGGATCTACTCTTTTTATGACGCATCATTACGACTGGTTGGACACAGAATGTGCGGTGCTGGAACAAGCCGGATTACGCCGCCACCTCCGCACGGTCATGAGTGCGCCGACCGGAACAATCAATCTTGACGGACACGATGTTGTGTTGCTGGGTTCAAATAACTATTTAGGCTTAAGCACACACCCACAGGTGATCGCCGCTGCTATTGAGGCGACACAAACCTTCGGCGCAGGCGCAAGCGGCTCGCGTCTCATCTCCGGGAACAGCGAACTTTATAGAGCGTTAGAAGCCAACCTCGCAAGAACCAAAAACACCGAAGCCACGCTCGTCTTCAGTTCGGGGTATGCTGCCAATACAAGTATCATCCCCGTGCTTGCTGCTGAAGGTGACCTCATCTTAAGCGATGCGCTCAACCACGCCAGCATCATTGACGGATGTCGTCTCAGTCGTGCTTCCAAGAAAGTTTATCGGCACTGCGATATAGAACACCTCAAGATCTTGTTATCAGAATCCACTGCGTTTCGGCGGCGACTTATCGTGACGGACGGCGTTTTTAGCATGGATGGCGATATTGCACCGCTACCAGATATTTATGAAGTCGCTACACGATACGATGCGATGTTACTGGTAGATGATGCACACGGGTTTGGTGTGTTAGGAAGAGACGGAAGGGGTACTGTCTCGCACTTCGGATTGGAAGAAAAAGGTATCATTCAGATGGGCACGCTCAGCAAGGCTATCGGTGCACTTGGTGGATATATTGCAGGGAGTCGCTCGCTGATTGAATTACTTATCAACAAGGCGCGCGGCTTCATCTTTACGACAGGACTGCCGCCTGCGACCTTAGCAGCAGCAAATGCTGCACTTGATGTGATGCGTTCTTCACCTCAACTGCGACAAAGCCTATTCTCGCACGCGAAATGTCTCAAAACTGCGTTGACTGATTTAGGGTACACCTTATTGCCGAGTGAAACACAGATCCTTCCGGTAGTGTTAGGCAGCCCGCAACGAGCAACAAGCACTGCAGACGCACTGCTCGTCGAGGGGGTGTTCGCGCCGGCGATCCGTCCGCCTGCAGTGCCACCGGACACGAGTCGTCTAAGGCTTACCGTTATGGCAACACACACCGAAGCAGAGATACAGCAGACGATTTGTGCGTTTGCAACGGTTTTGCCCAAGTTCCGTTGAATCCTTCATCCGATAACTTCAGTTTCAAACCACATCGGTTAATCCCAAAAACCTTTTCCAATCCGCGTCATCCGTGATAATCCGCGATTCAGCCAGGCAACACCCGCATCACCCAATCAAAACTAAAACACAATGCATTCCTAACCCTTCTTTATTCCTTGAATTTTTTCCTTGTCGTGCTATACTGAGGCAAATCTTAACGAAAAGCGACGGATTAGAGATGAGTACGAAAGCACATGTAATTGATTTTGGAAAACAGAACCCTATTGACCGAGGCACCGGTGTGAAAACCGTCCCGTTAGCCGGTAAATGGATCGACTCCACTTCACTCACCAACGGTGTAACGATGTTTGAACCCGGCGCAGCGATTGCACGCCACTACCACAACTGCGATGAATCTGTTACGATTCTCGAAGGCGAAGCCTCCTGTGAGGTCGATGGCGACGTATTTACGATGAAAGCGTATGATACGACATTCGTCCCTGCTGGCATCCCCCACCGATTCTGGAACGAAAGCGATGCGCCTATGAAAATCTTGTGGACATACGCCTCTGTTACCGTGACCCGAACATTCACGGAAACCGGTGAGACGGTGGGACACTTGTCAGCCGGGGATCAGGCAGTCGTTACTTGACAGCGACTGAGGAGATCTACAATGCCCCTACAAGCCTATATCAAGGACAATCAAGCCGCGCTTTGTGCGTTGCTGCAGGAACTTGTCAGGATTCCTACTTTCGATCCGCCGGGTGAAAATTATGCCGAGATTGTTGTGCTACTTGCGGCAAAATGTAAGGCATTAGGGATGCGGACACAAATTGCCAAGGTTCCGAAACAGCGTGCTGAGCAGATTATCCCCAACGCGGATAGTCATCCACGGTTAAACCTCATCGCGCGTTGGGATGTCGGTGCAGAAAAGACAGTGCATTTCAACGCACACTACGATGTGGTTCCAGTTTCAGGAGAGTGGCGTTTCGGCGATCCGTTTAGTGGTGAGATTGATGGCGAGTGGCTCTACGGACGCGGTGCCGACGATATGAAGGATTCCATTGCTGCACTCCTATTTGCAATTGAGGCTGTCCAAGAGACGGACACACAACCGAAGTTCAACATCGAATGCTCATTTACCTGCGATGAGGAGACCGGTGGGCAATTGGGAGCGGGGTATATCGTTGAAGAAGGATTGGTTAATGCGGACTACGTTGTCAACTGCGAGGGTGGTGCGGAGATGAACATCGGCAACGGACATAACGGCGTGCTCTGGTTAGAAATTGAAGTCAAGGGCAAAGCGGCGCATGGGGCTCAACCAGATAGGGGTATAAATGCCTTTGAGAAGGCTGCCGAACTTGTAACAGCACTCCAACGGGTTAAACGGAATTTAAAATCGCCGGAACGTGCATTTGAACTCCCTGATGGCAGCGATCGTTATCCGACATTGAACATCGGTGGAACGTTTCGCGGGACCGATGGCGACAAAATCAATACAGTTCCAGCAAGCGTCACATTCTCAATTGACCGGCGAATTACGCCGAACGAGAATCTTGAATTTGCCGAACTCGAATTGCGAGAGGCGATTTCGGGGGCGTGCCAGTATTATCCTGATCTGGAGGCAGAAGCACGCGCTATCTTGCGCATCGAACCCTGCCTAACGGATACCGCTTCCCCAATAGCGCAGGCATTCGCTGAGGCAGTGCGCGTCGTCCGTTTCAATCAACCGCGGTTTAAGGGCACTACCGGATTTACGGACCTGCACTATTTTGTCAATACAGGTTTACCGGGCATCGGGTACGGCCCCCATGGTGAGGGCGGACATGCCATCAATGAGCGCGTACATATCCCCGATCTCGTGCGGACTTCCGCTATCTACGCAACCTTCATGACCCGCGCAGAATTGTAATCAGAGCATATTGTAATATGAGTTTGATACAAA
>JAKZUG010000709.1:0-4642 GCA_047516705.1 Candidatus Poribacteria bacterium
CGAATCGGACACGAATGTTTTGAAAGCCAATTTGACACCCCTTTTGAAAGCCAATTTGACACCCCTATAAAAATACAGTATAATTATAATAAGTTTATTCAAAAAGGACAGCCTGACTATCCTCGCAAGATTCATAGTTACTACACCCAACAGCAGAAATCTCAAGAAATCAATCACATCTCTTGTAGCAAACGCAAAAAAACGCAAACTTCCGAGCAAACAACCGTGGGTCCACAGGCTTTACAACACATCCATTTTGCGTTCAGTGGCAAAAAAGGGACAAAACGCAAACACAAACGCAATCGGTATGTGTCTTATTTTTATGCCCGTAAAGTTGAAACCCGTTTATAGAAAAGCGTTGAAAACGCAATCGGAGCTCACTGTAACAACGGAAACCTATTTATACAACTATGTCCCTTTTGACAAAATATTTACATACCCGATGGGCACCGGCATTTAAAATTGTTATTCTGGCAGAAATCTGTTATAATTACTATCAAGTGGAAACAGCAATATAGCGAGGTCCAACTATGTATGGGAACAACGGATTTTCCGAATTAGCGAAACTGATGTTCAAGAATTCGGGGGACGATGCGAAACTCAAACAACTTCTGAATGCTAACTATTCAGAAGCCGATCTGGTTGCCTATCTTCATAGTGAAGACCCGTTGCTTGGACGCGCCGCGGGATTTGCGCTCCGCTTAATTGGCACACCAGAAGTGATTCCAGCATTGGTAGAAGCTCTTAAAAACGATGATCGTGGGATCCGCTACAATGCCGAATACGCGCTGTGGGAAATCTGGTCGCATTCCGGTGATGACACCGTTGACGCTATGCTTGAGGATGGGAAAAATTTGCTCAAAAATGAAGCATACCAAGATGCTGTTGAACGCTTCACCGCGGTAATCGAGGCAGATCCGAATTTCGCTGAGGGTTATAACCAGCGTGCAATTGCCTACTTCATGCTTGAAGAATGGAGTAAAGCGATTCGTGATTGCAAACGGACTATCTCGCTAAATCCGAATCATTTCGGGGCGTTCGCTGGAATGGGACACGTTTATGTCAGGCTCGATAGAATCGAGGAAGCCATTGAGGCGTACAAGCAGGCGTTGATTATTAATCCGAACCTTATTTCCATTGCCCAAGCAATTTTGCAGCTGCGCAGCCGAACGCAAGCCCAATAAAGTAGCTTCTTGATATGATTATCAATGATCGAAACTATTTCATAAAGCCCCTTTCGGTGTGCATCATCGCGAGCTTTTTGCTGTGGATCATCTATCAACTATTGATGCGCCTTAAACTTGGTTTACCGATAGAATGTCTTTTCATGGCGCAAGTATGTGTTGTGCTTTTGATCGCACCCTACCTCGCCGCATACGCTGTTCATACAGGCTTTTCTGGAACACGTTTTAACGCTTGTGCTGTACCTTCTACTGCGCGGCTGCTCACACTTAGCCCTATTTTCTCTGGACAATGGTTGCTGCGGCAACTTGTAATCAGTCAGGTACCGGTATTAGGTTGGGTATTTTTATCGACCTTCGTCACTTTGTTCGTCACGAATCTCCCGTTTACGAAGGCGTTACAGATGATAGGAATATTGGGGGTTTATAGTCTGTCGGCAGGAGCCGTCGGAATGTGGGGGGCACATGTTTTCAGAGACGCACTTTTCGGGGCAGAATTTGCTACGCTTTTATGGTGTGCTTTGATTGGTGGAGCATTTTTACTCAACCTCTTAGAAAGTTATGTGGACGACCTTCAGCCCTTCATATCGCCAGTCTTGCACCTAAACCCGCTTATTGCTGTGTGTGGCATCTTTGAGGGGATGGACATCTTTAGAAAACCTGTGCTCTATGAACTAACACCTGTTACCTCATATAATCATGTATATCCAAATCCGTGGTATCTTGTAGGCGTATGGCATCTGGTAATTGGTGGGTTCGGTTTTTTAGGCGCGTGGCGGATGCACAGACATCGTGGGGGCATCGCATAAATACACTACAGAGAGGGTTACATGGGAAAAGCAGGAAAACCGATTATTAGTGTGTCAGGCGTTCGTGGAGAGATTGGTATCTCGCTTGATGTCCGGGTCATTACGCAATTCGCGATGGCTTTTGGTACTTTTGTTGGTGGTAGAACGGTGGTCATCGGTAGGGACTCCCGCACCTCAAGTCCGACGGTTAGACATGCAGTACTCGCGGGTCTCTTTGCGACCGGTTGTCACGTCATTGATGTGGGACTTTGTCCAACACCGACTGTTCTATTGATGGCGAAGGCACTGCACGCACGAGGAAGTATTACCATTACAGCGAGTCATAATCCTGTTGCTTGGAACGGAATTGAATTTGCCGCCGCATCGGGTAACCTCCTGACACAAGCAGAACGCGATGAATTGATGAGGATTTATGAAACAGAGGATTTTGCACTTGCCCCTTGGAATGAACAGGGAACACTTGAAACTTACGAAGATGCAGCGGCATATCACCTCGAACAGATTCTGTGTTCGGCTTGGCTCGCGCCGGAATTAATCCAAAAAACTGGATTGAAGGTAGTCATTGATTGCGGAAACGGTGCTGGAGGCGTTATAAGTCCATCGCTTCTACGGAAACTCGGCTGTCGGGTTGTTGAACTTAATTGTGTCGCCGATGGGCATTTCCGCCGTCCTGCCGAACCTATTCCTGAGGCGTTGGATGAGCTTTGTAAAACGGTTCGCGCCTCTGGAGCAGATATTGGCTTTGCTCATGATGGCGATGCCGACCGGCTTGTGGTTGTTACAGAACGCGGTATCGCGTTGAGCGGTGAATGGACACTCGCCTTTGTCGCTGATTTTGTCCTCAGTAAAACGAAAGGTGACATCGTTGCCACAGTATCAACGAGTCGAATGTTAGACGATATTGCCGCAAAGCACGGTGTAGCACTCCATCGGACGAAAGTTGGTGTGGGTTGGGTAGTTGAAAAGATGCACGAAGTGAACGCGGTGATTGGCGGGGAAGGCACTGGTGGTGTTATCTATCCGGATGTGCACTACACGACCGATGGTATTACTTCTATTGCTGCCATTGCGCAACACCTTGTCGAATCTGGTGGCACAGTAACGCAGCTTGTAGACAGCATACCGCACTACCAGATGTGTCGGAAGAAATTGGAGATTCCCTCACAAGAAAGCGCAACGCGCCTTGTAGATCTCACATTAAAGGTTTATGAAGAGGAACATGCTACGGGGACAGAGCCTCTTCTTGAGTTAACGGACGGTGTTAAGCGTGTCTGGAGTGACCGATGGGTAAACATCCGTAAGTCCGGTACGGAGCCAGTGATCCGAGTTTTTAGCGAGGCACCGACTTTCGCAGAGGCGGAACAGTTGTGCGACGAAACACTTGAAATTCTGAGAATGTTAATGAAACAAATTTCGTATTAACTGCGTTATTTATTATGTTGCTGTGTACGGGCAAAATGTTGCAACCCGCGGAAATCCTGAGGTCCCACCGATTGATATTAATAAGGTCCGCGATTTAGTTTGGAGAAATTATGACTTTGAAACTTGCCTGCATCGGAGGCGGAAGTGGTTTATCCGCTTTGCTTAGTGGAATTAAGCACTATGCCGATCTGGAGATAGGTAAAGATAATATTATTGATTTGGATAGTTTGGCGGCAATCGTCACTGTTTCTGATGATGGCGGGAGCTCAGGACGGCTCGTTGAAGAGTTTGATATGCTACCCCCTGGCGATATCCGTAGACTACTGTTTACGCTATCCGATGCTGATGAACTCGCGGGGCTTTTTGAACATCGCTTTTCAAGCAATGGTGAACTCGGTGGGCATACCGTCGGTAACCTTTTATTAACGGCGTTGACAGAAAAGTTTGAAGGAAACTTTCCGAAAGCAATTCAAGCGGCATCGCGGCTACTCTCAGTTCGCGGACAGATTATTCCTGTTACGTTGGATTATACTGTTTTGTGCGCGGAACTCGCAGATGGCGAGATTGTTCGAGGCGAGTCCACGATACCGGTGAGAGAAAATCGTGAACCAATCAAGCGCGTCTTTTTTGAACCGCGCGAGAATGGGAAGACGCATCATTCGCCCGATGAGGTCTATGAATGCCAAGCACATGAAGGTGCTATAGAGGCACTAATGAACGCAGACGTAATTATCATCGGTCCCGGTAGCCTTTACACCAGCATTATGCCAAATCTGGTTATCAAAGGTGTCGTCGAAACGATTCAACGCTCAGACGCGATTAAAATCTACGTCTGTAACGTCATGACGCAACCTGGTGAAACCGATGGCTACGCTGTTACCGATCATGTCAACGCTATCTTGGATCACGCAAAGATCCCCTTACACTACGTTGTTGCTAACAATCAACCTGCCCCAACGGAAATCATGCAAGAATATGTTCGCAAGGAATTGGTCTCGCAGCTGACCCGGATTCGTTCACTTGCCGAGGAAGGGCTGTCGATGCTCTACGAAAATACAGAGCATCTTATGGCGGTAATGAACCTCGCGAAAGATATTTCGTCGTTGTCCGTTGAGACAATGCAGGTCGCAGATGCTTCAAAAGTACAAGTCTCCTATAATCGTGAGCAGGAGAATCTTGAAGCTGAAGGCATCAGTGTTATTGAAGCGGACCTCATTCGGGATATGGTGG
>JAKZUG010000710.1:0-3790 GCA_047516705.1 Candidatus Poribacteria bacterium
TTGTACACGAGGCGGAAGACAAACTCATCTTTGTTGATAACGAGTTTGCGGATCAATTTAAGGCGTTAGGGAGTAAGATTGAATGTAAACAGGTTATCTACTTTGATTCAACACCGACGGATACCAATGTTCCTTACGAGCGGTTACTCTCCGAAGCTGCACCGGCATATACATGGGATATCCAAGATGAAAACTGGGCAATGGGACTCTGCTACACCAGTGGAACACAAGGCGAACCGAGAGGTGTTCTCTACACACACCGCTCTATGTTTCTCCACACGCTGGCAGCGAACCAAGCCGATGTCTTCGGATTGACGGAGGCAGATGTCGTCTTGCCAATCGTTCCAATGTTCCATGCGATGGCGTGGGGATTACCCTACGCAAGTATGTTTGCTGGCGCAGATATGGTGCTACTGGGTGCCAAACCTTCATGTATAGCCAAACTTATTGCCGAGACGGGCGTCACTGTCGCTGCAGGAGTCCCAACGGTCTGGGCAAAGGTGTATCCTGAATTATGCAAAAGGCGAAAGGATATCCGCGGATTGCGGCGATTGATCGTCGGTGGAGAGGCGATGCCACAGTCCTTAATTGAAGCCTACGAAAAGGAACTCGGTGTTGAGATCTGCCACGCTTGGGGGATGACAGAGATGTCCCCGACCGGGACGTTATCAAAACTGCGCGGTTCGCATGAGAACTTGCCGGATGCTGAGAAATGGCGAATTAAGGCAAAGCAGGGGAGGCCTGTACCGGGCGTTGAACTCCGTCTCGCAGCTGAAACATCTAACGGTTTCACAGAGCTCCCTTGGGACGGCGAAACAATCGGGGAACTACAAGTGCGAAGCCCTTGGACAGCGAATAGCTACTATAAAGTTGAACCAACTGCAGAACACTTCACGACCGACAAATGGTTACGCACGGGTGATATGGCTACAATTGACAGGGAAGGCTATATGCAGATAGTTGACCGTGCGAAGGCACTCATCCGAAGCGGTGGAGAGTCTATTTCCAGCGTCGCCTTGGAGACTGTACTGCTGAAGCATCCATGTGTGCGTGAGGCAGCGGTTATCGGCATACCCGACGAGAAATGGGGGGAACGTCCGCTCGCTATCGTTGTCCTCGCAGAACAAGCAGGTGAAAACACCTCGGATGTTCTCAAGCAGCAACTTGCATCTGAATTCCCGAAGTTCTGGATTCCGGACAAGTTTGTCTTTGTTGATGAAATCCCGAAAACAAGCGTTGGAAAAACCGATAAGCGAGCGATTCTTCAAATGTTCGCACCAGCAATAAGCGGGTAGTCTGAGGTCTCCACACCTCGTACCCGAAAGGAGATTCTCATGAAAATGAAAGCCGCTATCTATACAGGCATCGAACAAATCGCTATTCGTGAGGTTGAACGTAACGAACCGCCTCCGGGCTTTGTCCTCGTTGACACCAAACAGACCGGCATCTGTGGCAGCGATCTGCACAGTTATTTCGGGCATTGGGGCCAATCGCATGAAAACGCCGCGGGTCACGAAACATGTGGGATCGTCACGGCACTCGGTGATGGCGTGACAGATTTTGATATTGGGGACAGGGTCGCTGTGGAATGTTTTTCGCACTGTGGTACCTGCAAATATTGTGAAACGGGACAGTATAATCTCTGCTTTAGTAGAGCCTGGATCTCTCCAAACATGCACGGCGGGTTCTCAGAATATACGGCGACGCACCATTCCGGACTCTTTAAATTACCGAAACGGATGACATTTGAGCAGGGAGCACTCGTTGAACCGCTTGCTGTCTCGCACCGTGCCGTCGCGCGTTCGGGTGCCAATTTCCGAGATACAATCGCGATTATCGGCGGTGGCACCATCGGACAGTTCTGCTTGGCGGATGCGGTTGCTGCAGGTATTAAGGAGACCTTGATTACTGTTAAATACGAACAGCAGGCAGAGTTGGCAAAAGCACTCGGCGCAGATCACATCGTCAACGTTGGCGATACCGATGTTGGGGAATACGTCAAGGATGTTACAAACGGCATCGGTTTTGACGCAGTGATCGAAACGGTGGGAGGCGCGGAGAACTTTAACACTGCCACAACTATCGTTCGGAAGCAGGGTGCTGTCGTCCTCGTTGCTGGGTATTACAAACCGCTTGAGGTGAATCTCTCTACTATTGTCTGGTCGGAGGCATTCATTACAGGTTCTAACTGCTACGGTTATAGTGGAATGGAGACAGATTTTGAAGCAGCGATTGAGTTAATAGACTCTGGTAAGGTCGATGCCACGAAATTGGTGACCCACTACTATCCGCTTGACGAGATCAGTGAAGCCTTCCGTGTGTCTGCCGATAAGACCTCTGGTGCGATTAAGGTACATGTCTGTCAGGAGTAACCGCTCCCTCGGTGGCAAGGTTTGCAACCTCGTCCATTTTATCTTTTGTTAGTGAGACTTCAAACCGGGCTGACTACAGCGTTGTGTAGTAAAATAACGCAAGTTGCCACTTATTTATTCTCACTGCGAAGCAATAGCACCCCTCCGGGGTGGGGAAAATGCTTGAAAAACCGTGTTGAACGCCCAAAATCCGTTAGTAGCAACTTGGGTTAAAATATACACTTACTTGGACATTGTGGTGGAGTTACATGAAGATTAAGAATTTAATTCGGTAATGTTCGATGTTAATTGTCTAAACCAGGATTTTCAGGATGACAGACGCTTCTGGACTGACGACCGTCCTTTACAAAATTACCGAATTATTTTATTAAACTCCATCAAATCCTGCCAGCGAGGAGGACGGGTGTCTGCTGTCCTTTAAAATTTCTATTTATTTCGATAATTCATCATAAAAGGATTTCATGCCATGCAAAACGGAAACCATACATTACGTACTGAAGAGAGGGAGCAGTTTTGGCAGCAGGGTTACCTCGGTCCTTACACACTCTGTAGCTCCGAAGAGATGCTCAACATGCAACCAGAAATCGAGAAGGTGCTTGAAACCGCACCGCCAGATCACAAAAATAGGGAGCATAACCGCCACCTTGATTCTCCCGTAATCCACGATCTTGCAACACACCCTGCTATCGTTAAACGGATGGCATCCTTGTACGGGCCAGACCTCCTACTCTGGCGGACAAACTTTTTCGTCAAAAAACCGGGGGCAAAGGAGATTCCGTGGCACCAAGACTTCAACTATTGGCCCCTTGAGCCACCGATTATTATTTCGGCATGGATCGCTGTCGATTCGGCAACGTTGGAAAATAGCTGCCTCCAGATCGTACCCGGTTCGCACCGCAAAGTAATACCGCACGTGAAAGCGACCTCCGACATGGCATTCAATCAGATGGGCGACCTCGGGTTCGTGGATACAAGCAATGTTGTCAACTTGGAGATGCAGCCCGGCGAATTCGTTCTCTTTAATGAGCGCACCTTGCATCACTCGGAGGCGAATTGCTCTGACAAACGGCGTATCGGCTTGGCTGTTCGTGTCATCCCGCCTATTGTTAAAGTTTTCGATTGGGACGCGCCTCAACACGAACTCATTGTCATCCATGGTGAAGATCCGGTTCAATTCAATAAGAGAAGTTAAATTATTAATAACTCAAGTTGCCACTTACTGGTATTCTTTGCTACGGGATCCATTCTGATCTCCGTCAATTTTGATCTTCCGCTGGCAGGCACTTTGCTGTAGGAGCGACCTCCGAGTCGAGGCACTCACTGACCACTGACGGCTAACTGCTGAAAACCGAACGCTGAAAACTGAATGTCTCTGCTTTACTACAGATTTAATTTGTATTGTAACTCAAAGTAATGTA
>JAKZUG010000711.1:0-12608 GCA_047516705.1 Candidatus Poribacteria bacterium
GGATTATGAATATCTGTCTCGTTTCTGTCGGTGAGAAAACGCGGGAGATAGGTTTGCGGATATCCGTTGGGGCAAGACGGATTGATATTTTCTGGCAATTCCTAACCGAGTCCATCTGCCTCTGTCTCTGTGGCACCCTCCTCGGGATCGCAGGCGGTTGGCTCGCAGCACACGGCATGGCACGCATCGCCGTGCGTATCTTGCCCATTGTGGAAGAGTGGCCCGTTGTCCTCTCTGGACATTGGGTCCTGATTTCTGTTCTGTTTTCTGTTTTTATGGGGATTGCTTTTGGTGTCTATCCTGCGATACGAGCGGCGCGACTTTCACCTATTGATGCACTCCGTGCCGAGAATTAAGGAGGAATTCTTGAAAAGTTCCTGTTTACTTTTAACCTGTTATCTGTTTTTTCACGCGCTTGCTTGGACATCCGCAGACACGCCAAAGTCTCGTCCTGATAGCCACGCCCCTATTGGCGTAATGGGGGACCATGGGCACAAGACCGGTGAAGTCATGCTTTCTTATCGGTTCATGGCGATGGACATGCAAGGACTGCAATCTGGCACCTCCACCGTTGAAATAGCCGAGGTGTTAAAAGACTTTATGATGGCACCTACCGCACCTCACAAAAATCCACCTTACGTAACCGTTTCATCTTTCGCCTTCATTTCAGTTTGGCGCTCAACAAGTCCAATGAGTTCCTTTAACCATTCACGCGACTCCTTATATGCCATCGCGAGTTGCCGCAATTCCGAACTTGAGACCTCATCCTCCTACGATGATAGCTTCTTCAGGCGTGCAAGATACAACGCTTGGAGTTCAAAGGATCCCTATAGACATCATAAATCGGAGTTACAAACTCCTCCTACAAGATCCTCTGGATAATTTACCTCGCTGAGTACCAAAAACTTTGCACACCGTGAATATTTCCTTGACACTCAATCTGATGTCCATATAATAGCCATACAACACTACATTGCAAATTTCGGGTTTTGGAGATGAAATATGGCGAAAGTACGGATGGCACAATACGGAACGAAACACGGACACGCACGCGGCAAGATGCAGGCGATGCTTGTGAATCCCGATGTGGAAGTCGCAGGCGTGTTTGAACCTGACGCACAACAACGCGAAAAACTTCAGGCGGGTGGAAGCACATTTGCCGATGTCCACTGGTTTGCCGATGCCGAGGAGATGCTCGACGATGATACCATCGTCGCGGTTGCTTCGGAAGGCAACAACGCTGAGAGTTTGGATCAGACCGAGCAGATTGTAAACGCTGGAAAACACCTCTGGTACGACAAACCCGCCGGTGAAAACTGGGAACAGTGGCAGCGCGTTATTAATACCGCCCAAGAAAAATCCCTACACGTACAGATGGGATATATGCTACGGTATCATTCCGCCTTCAAGCAGGTTGCCGAATGGGTGCACTCCGGCTTTTTAGGCGATGTTTTTTCGGTTCGCGCCCACATGTCAACCAATATTTCTCGCGAGGCACGCACACGTATCAGCCAACACATCGGCGGCATCTTTTTTGATTTAGGAGGTCATGTCCTCGATCAGGTCGTCTGGCTCCTCGGACGACCAGAGAAGGTCACCTCTTTCCTCAGGAACGATGGCGGTTCGGTTGAACCTTTCAAAGATAACACGCTCACTGTCTATGAATTTGAAAAGGCGATGGCGTTTATAACAATCTCTGCTTTGGAACCGCGACCCGTTGCGCGCCGGTTTGAAGTCTACGGGAGTGAAGGAAGTGCTATCATTGTCGAACCCTTTGAGCCGGGGTTGAAAATTCGCCTCTGCTTGGAGAAAGCAAAAGGAAACTATTCACAAGGAGAACAAATTGTCGAGATAGCGGGTGAAAGCCGTCAACGCACCTATGAGCTTGAGCTTGACGCGTTTTTGGCGACTATTGCGGGGGAACAATCACCTGATCGTCCAGTGACGCATGAGTTGCTCATACAGGAGACCCTTCTGCGAGCCACAGGTGTTATATCAAGTTAGTTCCAGGTTAAGTGGAGACGCTTTGTAAGCATGCGGATTATATCAATTCTTCCGCTGGGCGAGGGGAAGCCATTGGGAACGGTGCAAGGGCTTCAACCTCGCCTAATGGCGTAAGGATTGCTACGGATTGGGTAGCAGCGTTAGTCTTCCAATCCGCCTGCCCATCGGATACACCCTGCGATGTGTTCGTGGAACCATTTTTCACCCCAAAGCGCATCAGGGTGTCCGAGAGCAGTGTACATCACGCGTCCTTTTCCGTATGTATGGCACCAGCCAAGGGCGTAATCGTTGTCCTCGCGATTGCCGCGGGAGACATCAATAGAAGCATTATCCAAACGCATCAGCACCCGTGTTTTGCTGCGATCCCAATTTTTGAACGTATAAATTTCATCAACAACCTTGAAACTGCTGCCTAACATACGGGTCGCTGGGTGGTCAGTATCTTCAACGATGACGTTCACTTCTTCGTGCCACGGATGTCCAGCGAAGTAGCCGCCGAGCATCTCACCGTATTCGGGCCAATCATAGCACGTATCTGTTGCGTTGTGGATGCCAAAGAACGCTTTTCCGTTACGGACGAAGTTCAATAAAGCCTCTTTTTGCGCATCATCAAACGCGAGATTACCTGTCGTTGCGAACGCGACGATGTCTTGTTTTTCGAGATTTTCAGCGGTAATGCGGTCGCATCGGTGTGTTGTAGTGACGCTCCAACCGTTTGCTGCGCCAATCTGCTTCAGCGCAACTTCTGCATCCGGTAGGTAGCTATGTTCAAACCCAGCGGAATGCCGTAACATCAGAATATTCATAAATACTCCTTCTGACCTATTTGTGTTTTAAAGTCCATAATTGCTGGACGTTTTATTCGACGAGGTTGGAAACCTCGCCTACAATGTGTTGATTTGTGTTATTCTTGAACGTATTATACAAAATTATCAAAAAAAATGTTAAACTATTTTATGGAACGCCGTAACATTTGATGACTGAAAACCGATAACTGAAAACTGACAACCATTCTATAAACAAACTGTAGGAGAGTAGAAGATATGCGATTTCTAAAAAAAGGCGAAAAAGGCGATGAAAAAAAGCCTAAGTCCCAATCAGAATCGGAGACGAAGGGACATCCCGACCTGAAAGTGATCAGCGGTTCACAAATTCCTGGACAGCAACCCCAACAACCGACAGCACGGCAACAACAGCCACAGCAACAAAATATTACACTGCCCAATATCAAGTATAAAATTGCGGTTGCCAGTGGAAAGGGCGGCGTTGGGAAATCGACTGTCGCTACCAATCTCGCAATTTCTCTCGCCAACGCCGGTGCAACAGTTGGCTTGATGGATGCCGATGCTTACGGTCCCAGTATACCAACAATGATGGGCATTCAAGAGCAACCAAAGGTAAGTCCAGAACGGAAACTTATACCTCTCATTCGCCATAACATTAAACTTATGTCGATCGGATTTATGGTGCCGGAAGAACAAGCGATGATCTGGCGCGGACCGATGCTACACAGTTCTATACGCCAACTTCTTGGCGATGTTGAATGGGGTGAACTCGACTATCTTATCATCGACCTTCCGCCAGGGACCGGTGATGTCGCGCTCTCTTTAACACAAGCGATTCCGCTTACCGGCGCACTCATTGTCACTACCCCACAAGATGTCGCACTTGCTGATGTCCGGCGCGGCGTTGCTATGTTTGAACGGCTCGGTGTTCCGATTCTCGGCATCATTGAAAACATGAGTTATTTCCTCTGTCCGCACTGCAACGAAAAGACAGAAATCTTTAGGAAAGATGGTGGCAAAAATACAAGCGAACGATTCGGTGTGGCGTTCTTGGGGCAAATTCCTCTTGATGCTGAAGTCTGTACAGCAGGTGATATTGGCGTGCCAATTGTCGCTGGGCATCCAGAATCTCCGCAATCCGAAGCGTTCGGTTCTGTCGCGAAGGAATTGGAAACCGTGTTAGAGGAGAGCGGTGATGAGGATGAATTAACGATCCTATAGATAACGCGAGTTCGATAAAAAAATCGCAATGTAGACGTAAATAAACGTGAGTTCGATAAAAAATTGAAGTTTACCCGTAGGTTGGGTAGAGCGGTGAATGACCAAGAACCCGCCAGCCTATCACGAAAATACTGCTTTTCAATTACCCATTCGTGAAAATAGACACAGCGAAACCCAACAAGCAAACGCTGCACGTGTGAAAATATGTCGGGTTTCTAACCTACACGCTTATGTCGAACTCACGTTAAATAAGGATTCTAAGTTTCAATAACCGATTCGTGAAGATAAATATAGCGAAACCCAACAATCTAACTGACTATACATACATTCGGTGTTGATCGACAACGTGCTCAGTGTGCTCAGTCAAACTCACGTTGTAGATAGGAGAAATAGAAGTTTTTTCGCGAGTTCTCTATGTGCTATTGAGTATCCTAATTTTGTCCAGAACCGTTAACGCTTTTTTAAGAGAAACCTACGTAAGGAGGCGATCTCATGGCGAATACAGGTTGGGGAAACATCTACAAAAAACTCGGCGCACGACCCGTCATTAACGCGACCGGCAACCAGACTGTAAGAGGCGGATCCACGCCTTCTGCCGCAGTTCGAGACGCAATGCGCCAAGCAGATGAAAGTTACGTGGAAATGGAAGAATTGCTCGAAAAATCTGGGCAATTCATAGCCGAGCGGTTAGGTGTTGAAGACGCATACATCACAGCCGGATGCTATACTGCACTCGTCTTGGCATCCGCAACCGTCATGACCGGTAGCGATCCTGACAAGTGCGCGCAACTTCCAGATACCACTGGACTGAAAGACGAGATCGTTTTTCAGAAAATGCAACACTACGGCTACGACCGCGCCTTTACGATTCCGGGCAGTAAACTCATATTTGTAGGGGACGAAAGCGGTTGCACCGCTGACGCGTTGAACGATGCTATCGGCGCAAACACCGCTGCACTCGCGTATCTCATCCAACCGAATCAGGGTAAAGCCGTTCCGTTGGAGGAGGCGGTTGAGATCGCACACTCGCATAACCTGCCGTTGATTGCCGATGCAGCTTCTCAAATCTATCCGCTTGATTACTTCCGACGCAATGCCCAATCCGCAGACCTTGTCTGTTTCGGTGGCAAGTATTTCAACGCACCACACTCTACAGGGTTCGTCTGTGGTAGAAAGGATCTAATTGAGACTGTGCGGCGGCACGGCTTCATCGGGCCCCGTCCCGTCGGACGCGGGATGAAAGTTGATCGACAGGAGATTATCGGATTGGTGACTGCTATTGATATCTGGCTATCGACTGATCACAATGAACGATCAAAGGAACAGGATGCGAGATACGCTGCACTCGCAGAAGGACTTGAGAACCTCAACGGTATATTGTGCGAAGTTCATTACCAAGAAAAGAGCCATACCCTTTCCAATCTACACGTTACGTGTAGTGGTAAGGACGCAGCACAGATAGCACGTGGTCTCGACGCTGGCACCCCGCGTATCAAGGTGAACACGCACGGGAAGGATACGCTTGTGATTAATGCCTACACCCTCAATGCCGGTGAAGAGGATATCATCGCAAACGCATTACTACATCTCTTACATGGATAACGACTTTTATATCTGGTGAAATTCAGTAATGTATAGACACCTACTGGTAGGCGCGGTTTGTAACCGCGCCGGCTCGTTAGTCCTAATGTAAGTTCGATAATAAAAATGTAGTGTGTTTTTCGTAGGTTGGGTAGAGCGGTGAAAACCAAGACCTCTCTGGTTTATAGGGGACTCCCCTTTTCAATGAACTATCTGGGCAAATAGATATAGCGAAACCCAACAACCCAAACGCTATTCGCTACGGGCATACGCGCTAAGACCATATTTGACCTGTCATTGAATCTACGGAATATCTACCAGATGACAAAATCTGCCCACGGCTTTACATTGAGTGTCCCTAACAAAAAGAAAACAGCTGAACCACCGAGTGTCCCTTTTGTGGCGGCAACCAGTTGAAGTCGGCGGATTCGTGCTTTATACGCATCCGTGTAAAAGTTAACATATTCTGCCGATTTACCGAGAAGTCGCTCCGCGGATGGAACCGGTTGGTAGACATAAGCCCCACCGATGGCAATCGTGCCGAGTAAGCAACTACCTACTGTTCCTAAGACCCCGCCAGCGGCGAGCCACAATGTCGTGTTCACGTCGTCTTCGGCATCGTATTCAGCATCCGCTTTCGCTTTGAGAGCCACCGATTTCTGCTGCGCGAAGCACTGCAACGGCAAATTCAAACTTAACGCAACCATCAGAACAGCCAAAATTCGGAAAATTACATCGCTTTTCATCACATCTCCTTGCAGGAATATCGTCAATTGAAATTATACTGTTCGGCTTGCTATACTTGCGATTATACCAAAAACCACTAGATTGACTATGAGCCAGCCAGCGACGAGTATTGCAAATCCGATCAACGCATAAGTGAGTTGAATTGTTCGGACTTTGGCTTTGTAGGTATCCGTATAGAACACCTTATACGCCTCTGGTTTCTCCAAGAATTGTGAGGCACCTGGTTCGGGCTGATAGATATATGCGATGAGAATTCCTATAAAGTTTCCAATAAAACCTGCAATGACCCAAACAAGTTTATTGGTATCCGTTTTAGCGTCCTGTTCAGCATCTATTTCTGCTTGGCGTTGTTCTAAATGCATTCTTCCGGTCTCCTCCCCGTTCTACATGGACTTCAGCACGCTATAATAACGTGAGTTCGATAATATAGTAAAATCGGAAAATATGTTGACACTTTACGAAACAACAACCCCTCCCTTCGCTGGCGGGGTTTTGCGGCGTACTCGACCAAATGCGATCTGCATTCTAACCCCGCCTATTCACAATGTCCAAGTAATTGTGGATTTACTATAAAATCTAAATCTGAACGTAGGTTGGGTAGAGCGGTAAACACCAAGAACCTTCATTTATACTGAGCATTCTGCTTGTCTATGACTGTTTCGCATAAATAGATATAGCGAAACCCAACAACCTAAGTGCTTTAGACGTTAGAATGTGTTCGGTTTCTTTAGGGTCATTTAGTTCTTTTGTAGGAGGGATCTCCGAATCGCGACATATCCCTGTAGGAGCAAGCTGTGCTCGCGATCTTCCCAGAAAAATAGCTAAAAACCCTAAAACTAAATAGCCCTAGGTTTCTTGAACTCATCTGTCCTGTTTAGTCGAACTCACGCTATGATATAAACATTTAGTGAGATTTGCCAAAAAGTGTCAACCCCTTTTATGGCGGTGAAATCTCAATAGCGCGGCGTTCTGTCGTAGCCTTGCGCGCCGCTTCGATAATAGCGAGATTCTGATACGCCATCTCCGGACTCACCGGTAGCACTGCGTCTGCAGCAAGCGCATTAAAGGTCTCCCTAAAGTAGCGGGCATGTCCGCTTGCATCTGCGCGTTCCGCTTCATCAAATTCAGGAAGTTCCAGATCTTTCCAACCTTCTGCTCTTGTGAAACGCCGGAGTGCGTCTTCCACATTGTAGCGATGCCGAACCCGCAGGGAGCCGTTTTCGGCATGCATCTCGCACCAACCAAAATCTGTCGCAGGCACACACCACGCACCAGCAACAGTAGTGATACCCCCGTTTTCATGTTCACACAGCAACATGGCGATGTCGTCAACATCAATGTCAAGATGCACCGTTTGCACCCGAGCCTCAACATAGCGCACCGGGGATTGCATCAGTGCACAAACAGAATAGATTTCATGGTAACTCGTGTCAATGATACATCCTCCGCCTTTCGCTTTGCTGGCGCGCCACGCCAACGCAGGGGTCGGATGCGAAGCGGAGAAGTCTGCAGGCTTCAATCCCATTCCAACGGTACGTCCGAAATAAGGTTTACCCAATGCATCGAGTTCTGTCAGTGCTGTCTGCATTCCAGCAGTGAAGAGGTAGTTGTGTACCACCGTGTACGGCACGTCGTTACGGCGTACTGCTGCCAGAATTTCCGATGCTTCTTCTAATGTCGTCGCCATCGGTTTTTCCGAAATAATTGCCACGCCTGCGTCTGCCGCTGCAATCACCTGTTCTGCGTGAAATGAATGGGGCGTGGCAATGGTCACCACGTCAATTGCTGCGTGTTCCAGCATCTCACGATAATCTGTATACTGTTCTTCCGGCGGGACATTGAACAGTTCCCCAACCTTTTGCAGGTTTTCTGGAACAACATCGGCGAGAGCAGTGACCTGAACTGTTTCCGAGAGGGCACGGTAGGCACGAGCGTGTGTATTTTGCACGATACCTCCAGAGCCGATAAGTCCTAAGCGAATCGGTTTTTCCATTTTATATTCCTTCCTATCAAGCAGAGTTATTCAGTTCTCCGATAATTTCGATTTTTCACTCAAGATTCTTCGCTGTAGAAGCGACCTCGCGATCGCGATATCTCCGTGGACTTTGGTGAGGATTCAGTATGTAAACGCGTAAGCCCAATTCTCCCAAACCATGCAAGGATTCGGTGGATCAGAACCACGGGGAACCAACGAAAAAGGTCTACTCCTTTGCTAAATCTTTGCTGACTGCTGACAACTGAATGCCTCTGTCTATAAAGTTTAGCATAATTCAATATTATGTCAAATTCTTTGCGCCGTTTCAAACCCGTTAGCAAAAAAATTATCACATCTGTTTCTGAAAAATATGCTATAATGATTCTGTCAGCACTCGCATATCATAACTCCTTGTAGGCACGCTGACGCAGCAAGGCAATTTGTGTAAACTCCGTTTATAAAAAAAGAGGGATTCAATATGAGCCAAGAAGAAAAAAAAGAATCTGAAGAAACTAAGGATGAAGAGAAAAACGCCGATTCGCCTGAAGACAAACTCTCAGTTACACACCATAGTGTTACTATCAATGGCGAGGAGATTCGATACACTGCCACAACAGGAACGCTTATCCTCAAGGAAGAGATCGACAAGGAGGGCGAGAAACCGAAAGCAGCTGTTTTCTTTATCGCCTACACACGTGATGATGTAGAAGACCCTTCTACACGTCCTATAACCTTCTCCTTCAACGGCGGTCCCGGATCTTCATCGGTATGGCTGCATCTGGGAGTCCTCGGGCCGAGATGCATCAAACCCGACCAAGATGGGGAATTGCCGCAACCGCCTTATCAACTTACCAATAACGAGTGTTCTATTTTAGACAAAACCGATCTCGTTTTCATTGATCCGGTCAGCACAGGATTCAGCAGAGCAGTACCGGGGGAAGAGGCGAAACAATTTCACGGCTTCAAAAAAGATATTGAATCGGTCGGCGGTTTCATCCTCCTCTATTTGGGACGCTATAAACGCTGGGGATCGCCGAAGTTCCTCATCGGTGAAAGTTATGGGACAACGCGTGCCAGTGGACTTGCAGGTTACCTTCAAGAACAGCACGGTACCTACCTTAACGGTATCATGCTCGTTTCAGTAGTTCTTAACTTCCAAACAATTCGGTTTGCCCCCGGCAATGATCTCCCCTATATCCTCTATCTGCCTACCTATGCAGCAACAGCGTTATATCACGGCAAATTGGGCGAAACCGATATGCAATTTGAGTCTTTCATTGAGGAGGTTAGAGAGTTTGCCGTGGGGGATTACACGGTGGCACTGATGAAAGGTAGCAGCATTCCGGCTGCACAACATGCCGACATTGTTAAAAAACTCGCAAGTTATACTGGACTCACACCGGAATATATTGAGCGGACCGACTTGCGAATTAACATTGCTCGGTTTTGTAAGGAGCTGCTTCGCGATGAAGCACGGACAGTCGGCAGATTCGATAGTCGATACAAGGGAATTGACCGCGATTCAGCAGGCGAAAATTATGAATATGACCCAAGCTCCGCTGTCGTCCAAGGGGCATATACCGCTACCCTCAACGATTATGTCCGCGGCGAACTTGAATTTGCGTCCGACCTCCCTTATGAAATCCTGAGCAGGCGTGTGCATCCCTGGGACTATAGCGGTCATCAGAACGAATACGTTAACGTCGCCGATACTTTGCGCAAAGCGATGACGATCAATCCTGCCTTGAAAGTGTTCGTCGCCAACGGTTATTACGACTTGGCAACGCCGTTTTTGGCATCAGAATATACTTTCAGCCATCTCGGACTTGATGCGTCTTTGCAGGATAACATCACAATGGCATACTATCAAGCAGGACACATGATGTACATCAACCAAGCAGAATTGCAGAAGATGAA
The DNA here is from genome assembly GCA_047516705.1 of Candidatus Poribacteria bacterium. Lineage (GTDB taxonomy): Bacteria > Poribacteria > WGA-4E > WGA-4E > WGA-3G > WGA-3G. Next base: position 10,231 of record JAKZUG010000711.1, read on the forward strand.
AAGCGATCTGGATGCCTACCTTGATGACGTACTTGCCGGAGAATAGGTATGAGTTACCAAAGAGAATTTGAAAATAGGTTGAATGTTGCGGTCGTCGGTGTCGGTTCCCACGGCTATCGGAACGTTTTACCGACACTCACATTTCTACCGATTCGGTTGAAGGCGTTTTGCGATCTTGATATTGACCGCGCCCGAATCACTGCTGAGCAGTACGGCGTTAAAGCGTGTTATCCGAGTATGGCGGAGATGTTCCGTAACGAAGAATTGGATGCCATTTTTCTCTGCGCACCACCACGTCTTCATCCGGAATTGACCTGTGAAGCGTTGGATGCCGGAATGCATGTTTGGTTAGAAAAGCCACCTGGGATGTTTGCTGATGAGGTTAGGGAAATGATCCGCCATCGCAAGGATCGCGTCGTGGTTGTCGGCTTCAAAAAAGCGTTTATGCCTGCGACACAAAAGATCATTGAGATTTTCGCAACAGAGGAATACGGTCCCCTGCGAAGTCTCTTGGCTGTCTATCCGATGACAATTCCGAGCAACGGGAAGCGTGTCCTGCGCGAGAAAGAGCATACCAATTGGCTCCAAAACGGATGTCACCCACTATCGCTGATGGTAGCAGTCGGTGGAAAGGTTTCAACTGTAACCGTCCGTCAAGGGCAACGCGGCGGTGGCGTGTGTATATTGGAATATGAAAGCGGTGCACTTGGAAACTTCCACCTTGCTGATGGCGGAAGGCACGGGCAACCTTCCGAACTTTACCAGTTTTTCGGTGATGGGTGTCACGCCGAAATTAGGAACAGCAACCGGGTCCTACTCCAGCGCGGCATGCCTTTCAATTATACCGGCACAACCAGTTATGTGCCTGAAGGTTTTGACAGCGGTGCTGTGGTTTGGGAACCGCAATACAGTCTCGGTACACTTGAAAACAAGGGGCTTTTCATACAAGGTTTCTACCAAGAGATGCGGTATTTCTGTGACTGTGTTCTGTCGGGCAAGCCAGCAGAGAAAGGGTCGCTTGAGTTCGCATTGGAAGTAATGAAGGTTTATGAAGCAGGACTCCGTTCGGAGGGGGAGACTATTCCTGTTCTATGAGGACAATTCTTGAGGAAAAATGCTAACAAAATTTATCTGTCGTAATTTCAAGAACTTTGGCGAGGTTGAGATTGAATTGGGAAATCCCGTCGTCTTTATCGGTCCAAATAATTCTGGAAAAACGACAGCGTTACAAGCACTTGCTTTGTGGGAAATAGGGCTCAAAAGGTGGAACGAAAAACGTAAGGGGAGGGCAAATCCTGAAAAACGTCCAGGCGTTGCTATCAACAGGCGCGATCTCATCTCGGTTCCTGTATCGAATGCGCGATTGCTCTGGCGGAATTTGCAGGTCCGTGATACCGAGAGAATTGATGGTAAGCAACGTACGCAAAACATCCGTATAGATATTACCGTTGAGGGTGTTACCGCTAACAAAGTGTGGCAGTGCGGTTTAGAATTCGATTATGCCAATGAGGAATCCTTTTACTGCCGACCTCTCAGGAAATCAGAAAAGGATGGTAAAGTGGTGGAACAGATGCCCGTGCCAGAGGAGGCATCGAACCTTTCTGTTGCTTTTCTTCCACCGATGTCTGGACTTATCTCTAATGAATCTCGGCTTGATCCGGGAGCAATCAATGTCCGAATCGGAGAGGGACGAACAGCGGAGGTCTTGCGTAATCTTTGCTATCAAGTTTCACAGGATACGCAAAAATGGGAAACGCTTTGCGAAAAAATCCATTCTTTATTCGGTGTTAACCTTCATGATCCCAAATATATTCCAGAGCGTAGTGAGGTTGAGATGAGTTATAGGGACGAGTTTGGTATCTCTTTAGACCTCTCTTCATCAGGCCGTGGATTGCAACAGACGTTACTACTACTCACTTATATCGCTACACATCCGGGTTCTGTCCTGCTGCTTGATGAACCAGATGCACATCTTGAAATACTACGACAACGGCAGATTTATCAGGTACTTACAGAATTAGCGAGAGAGCACAGTAGCCAGATAGTTGCAGCCAGCCATTCCGAGGTAATCCTCAATGAGGCAGCTGATCGCGACGTGGTTATCGCTTTTCTCGGTACGCCACATCGAATTAATGATCGCGGTAGCCACTTGCTTAAATCACTTAAAGATTTTGGTTTTGAACAGTATTATCAGGCGCAGCAGAGGGGGTGGGTTCTCTATCTTGAAGGCTCAACAGACCTTGCAATCCTGCGTGCCTTTGCAGAGAAACTTCGTCATCCTGTGGAGGAAAAATTGGAAGCACCTTATGTCCATTATGTCGGCAACCAACCGGAGAAAGCTCGTGAGCATTTTTACGGCTTACGCGAGGCAAAACCGG
>JAKZUG010000712.1:0-2519 GCA_047516705.1 Candidatus Poribacteria bacterium
ACCTATCACCGTGCCTGCTTGGATGTGCATGATGACCAGCCGCGATCCCGGCGAACTCGGCATCTACGGCTTTCGTAACCGTAAAGACTATTCTTACGATGCCTTGACCATAGCCAACGCACACGCCGTGAAAGTCCCAACACTCTGGGATCTGTTAGGACAGGCACAAAAGAAATCCGTCGTTTTAGGGGTGCCGCTCACCTATCCCGCCAAGCCGTTTCCGGGATGGATGGTTACCAGTTTCCTCACGCCTGACCGCAATTCACAGTGGACGTTTCCACGGCGACTGTCGCGGGAGATCACACAGGTCGCAAGCGATTACATGATCGATATTCCGAATTTCCGAACGGATCGGCGCGCCGAGTTGGAACAGCAACTCCTCAAAATGACCACCGAACGCTTCAAACTTGCACGTCACCTGCTTAAAACGAAAGACTGGGATCTCTTTACGATGGTTGAGATGGGTTCCGACCGGCTCCACCACGCCTTCTGGCGGTTCTGGGATAAAACACACTGGAAATATGAACCGAATTCGCCGTTTTCTGAGACGATGCGGAACTACTATCGCGCACTTGATGCTGAACTCGGAGAAACGTTGACGTGTGTTGATGAAAATACCACTGTCATAGTTGTCTCTGACCACGGTGCAAAACGGATGGATGGGGGGATCTGCGTCAACGAATGGCTCCGACAGCACGGTTATCTGACGCTTAAAACCGAACCCCAAGGGATTACAAGATGGACACCAGATATGGTAGACTGGGAAAAAACAAAAGCATGGGGAGAAGGTGGATATTACGGGCGAATCTTTATAAACGTTGAAGGCAGAGAACCTCACGGAATTGTTAGCGCAGAAGACTATGAAAACGTCCGTGATGACTTGAAGGCACAGCTGGAAGCAATCGTAGACGAAGATGGAAATAACATCAACACGCGTGTCTTCAAACCGGAAGAGGTGTACCGAGAATGTCGAAATATCGCGCCCGATCTTATCGTCTACTTCGGCAATCTTTTATGGCGTTCAGTGGGAAGCGTCGGATACAACAGTATCTATACCTACGAAAACGACACGGGTCCCGACGATTGCAACCACGCGGAGATGGGGATTTTCATACTCAAATCTACGTCACGTTCCTCTGTAGGAGCGACTTCCCGGTCGCGACAAACAGGAAACGTCCCTACCAAAAGTATATACGACATCGCCCCTACGGTGTTGAACGAATTCGGTATTGACATTCCAGCAGAAATGCAGGGGCAACCGATTTAGGCGGTCACTGCATTAACAATTGCCTCCGCGACAACTTCTGCAGCGAGGATACCTACAGTGTTCACGCTGCTACCTGTGTGTGCACCTGTAGCAAGTGCGAAAAGCGTATCCCCATCAAACATAGTATGTGAAGGTCGTATCGCACGCGCCATTCCGTCGTGCGCCATCTCTGCAACCCTATTTACTTCTGCAGGAGTGAGTGCTGCATTTGTGGCGACAACACCGATAGTCGTATTTGTTCCTTGAATTAAATTCGCATCCAAAAGCCGTTCCGTGATGTCCACGAAACTGCCATTTTCCTTCCCACCTGCTACAATCTCACCTGTCTTCGGATGCACGACGTTCCCAAGTGCATTCACAACCACAATCGCGGCGACAATCAACCCAGAATCAAGATATTTACACGCCGAACCGACACCTCCCGCAGAAGGCGTAACGCCGGGGGCTTTGCCGACAGTAGCACCTGTGCCTGCACCGATAGCACCCATGGTTACCGGTTCATCTGTCGCATTAAGGCACGCCTGATACCCCATCTCTCGATCCGGACGCACCTTTGCATCACCAACCCCCAAGTCAAAAATAACGGCCGCGGGAACAATCGGCACATGAACAGAACCTACCTGAAAACCGACGTTCTGTTTTTCAAGATATTGGACAACACCGCCTGCAGCATCCAATCCGAAGGCACTTCCACCAGTTAGTAGCACCGCGTGCGCTTTCTGGACCAAGCGTCCGGGACGGAGTGCATCCGTCTCACGTGTACCGGGTGCAGCACCGCGCACATCAACACCCGCCGTTACGCCCGCTGGGCAGAGGATAACAGTACACCCCGTCCGTGCTGTCGTGTCGGTGGCATGTCCTACCTTGATTCCATCTATAGCAGTGAGCGTTTGGTTCGTTGATTCCATAAGTTACACGGTATTTCAGGTTTCTGAAGATTACTATATCGGATTCCAATTAAATCTGCAAGAAGAAACTATTTTCAAATAGAGGCATTCAGTTCTCTATTCTTCGCTCTAATTTTCACCCCCAGGCCCGGTAGGTGCGGTTTCCTAACCGAACCATAGGTGTCACTTTAAGAAGAAAACGACAGCCTTGGTCTCCAGAAGTGGTAAGCGTAGTTTTCAACTGCGCCGGATCTTAGGCATAAACTTGTATACCGCAAAACCCTCTTGAGTCCCATAGGGACGGCATGTTTATAGCAGCGTTTTCGACCAAAGACCGCAGCCCTGTAAGGGCGGTATGTTTATAT
>JAKZUG010000713.1:0-2735 GCA_047516705.1 Candidatus Poribacteria bacterium
ACGTGAAAAAGCGTTTGCGTTTATTGAAGGTATTGACGGACGCGGCGGCACAAATATCAACGAAGCATTGCTCACAGCGTTAGCCGAAAAACCGGATCCGAACCGCCCACGGATCGTTGTTTTCCTTACTGATGGACGACCAACTGCCGGCGTAAGGAATCCAGCCCAAATTCTCGAAAATGTAGGGAAGGCGAACAACAATCAATCTCGCATTTTTGTATTCGGTGTAGGGTATGATATAAATGATCACTTACTCGACAAAATGGCGGCGGATAACGGTGGAACGCGTAATTATGTAACACCAAACGAAGACATCGAAGTTGCTGTGTCCTCTCTCTTTAGAAAAATGAATGAGCCGGTATTGGTAGATGTCGGGATCAATTTCGGGCAGATCATTACGAAAGAATTAACTCCGAAAAATCTGCCAGACCTATTCCGTGAGGAGCAGTTGACAATCCTCGGTCGTTATGAAGAACACGGCGACACCGTCCTGAAGTTTCGCGGAATCATCGGTAGTGAACGGCATGAGTTTTCCAAAGACGTTCATTTCTCTGCTCTTGAACCCGACAACGATTTCTTACCACATCTCTGGGCACAACGCAGAATAGCGGGATTGGTAGATGAGGCTGCTTTGAACGGTAGAACCAGAGAACTTGATGAAGAAATTGAACGCCTCAGCAGAAAGTACGGCGTGCTAACACCGTACACATCTTTTGTTAAGGCAGATGATAGTTCGCTAGCAATGGACTATCAGTCTACAATTTCAGATGCCTACACATCAGTGATACCTATCTCTGACAGGATTAAAATCAATAGTCAAATCGAAAAAGATAAAATCGCTCGGTCCAGGAGGCAGAACGCTGATACGAGATATATTGGACGGAAGACCTTTCATCGTCACGGCAATATGTGGGTAGACATCGAATATGACGGGACATCGGAACGACAAATCGTTGAATTTGGCAGCGAAGCCTATTACGAACTGATGAACGATCTGCATGGTTTGGCAAGATACTCCAAACTTGCCAAAGATGCGCTCACCATGATTATCTGCTATGAAGGCGTAAACTATGAGATAACACCTCCCACGGTGTAGATTGCGAGTCCCTGAAATTCGCAAATCACTAATGAAACGGAAAGCAAATTTTTTGTTAATTAGGCCACCGATAATTGATGGTAACCGAGGGTATTCAGCTTTCAATGACAGGTCTATGTTCGTGAAAATTATATGTGCATGGATATGTGCATGGATGGCTAAATACACTCGGATATTCATGCACGAATTGTTACAGGATTAAATAGTTCTATCCTGACCTGGATAATATCTCGCTTTTTTGCCGAATAAAGTGGGTGGGAGACACAGAAAAAGAGAAGTATAGCAAGCCCGAACCGTTTAATCGGAAACTACGTCTTTAGAGGTAACAACAGGGCGTAATGGGCACGTCATAACATTGGGGTCTTTATCGTTTTCCATCCTTGAATCTTGCGATTGCGCCACGTTCGGCGAGTTCGGCTTTGGCGTAGTGCGCTGGCATTTGTGAAGATTTCCAGCGTCCTGCGACTTGCATATCGACGACAGTTGCCCCGGCTTGCGCGAGGGAGACAGCAGATCCGACGCGAAGAGAATGCCCGGAGATAAAGCCCTCCACGCCAGCATCAGCAGCCCGCTTTTGGATAATACGGCGTGCCGAATGTGGGTGCAATCGTGTCGGCTGGATATGGTCGCCGCGTCGGATGTGTCGGAACACAGCACCGTCTGTAATGCCAGATCGTTCGCGGTACCGATCTAACACGTTTCGTGTTGCGTCACAGACATAGAGACTTTCACCGGTGCCCTCCTGATCGGTTTTTGACGATCGGAGTGTGAGTGTCTTTTCTTTGAGGTCCCCAACATTGACCGTAACAACTTCAGAGATCCGCAATAGACAATCGCTCATGAGTCGTATCATCGCGGCATCCCGTAAGCCTGCGATCGTGCCTTCGGTTTCCGCATAGACACAGACCCTTTTCACATCTTGCCAAATCAGACCATCGACCTGTCCGCGTCCTCTATCCTTGCCTTCTCTGCGGATACCTGCCAAAGTTGCCTGCGTGATAGGGAAGTTGAGAGCCTCCTGCGATTGATGTTTGAGTTGCCATTTTACAGCGGCGACGGCTTGTCCGATGGTAGCAGGGGATTTACCGTCTTTGTGTAAGGCGGTGATGTAATTAGCTAACAAGGCATTGGAGAGGGGACAACCGGATAACCACGCTTCTAATTTCGCAAGTGCGCGTTGGTATGCCTTGCGCGTGTTCTCCGAGATGGAGGTTTGAATCAGCGTTTGGGTTTCTTCGGGGACGTAAAGTGCGATGTTCGGTTGTCCGTTAGAGACGATTTCGTTCATAAGCATACCTCTAATAGTCTGTGGCTACTTATCTCTGGCTTTCCATCTATCCTGTGGGTTCGATGCTTTTCTAACATACTTGATTTCGCACTTTCTTAAACATTCTTTCAGTTCAGTCTTGAATTTGAATGCGTCAAAGCCGGTTATTCTCTCACCATTATCGTTAGGCAATCTGAATCTAAACCCACATTCACCGATAAGTTGGAATACGCAAGTAGATGGATATTTCGATAATGGCTTAACATTCATCACCCTCCACCTTGCATGATACCGATCACTATTAGAACCATAAGAAGTATCATAATGTATCTGCTTTACAGCCAAAACATAACTCTCATGATTTTCATACGT
>JAKZUG010000714.1:0-6121 GCA_047516705.1 Candidatus Poribacteria bacterium
CTGCAAGTCCTACGGGTTATATCAGGGAAGGGACCCAGGAAGACAGAAAAAACGCTGCTGGATCTAAAAGATTACGACCGGCAGGAACCGCCTTTGCAAGAATATCAAGTAGATATGTCGAAGTCTGACTTTTTACCTGAACACGAATTTCACCCCATGATTCCCCAAAACGTCTGGTCGTCTTTTTCTCAGAGGGCTTACGGTTCAGCAGTTTTTGAAGCGTTCAAACAGGTTGAGATCGCAGTCCGAGAGACAGGAGGCTATGAGGCAACAGACTACGGAACTGACCTAATGCGTAAGGCGTTTCATATTGACAACGGTAATTTGATGGACGAAAACCAACCTCCGGCAGAAAAGCAAGCGCGCTCGGATCTCTTTGCTGGGGCGATTGGAGCATATAAGAATCCTGGTAGCCACCGAGATGTTGATTTTACTGCTGAGGAAGCGGTCGAGTTGATAGTTTTGGCAAGTTACCTCCTTCGGATTGTTGATTCTCGTAGTCAGTCAGAGGAAGATTAACACTAAATTCAAAAGTCCTGCCACCCTCCCACCTTCGTAGGGGGATAAAGGACGGGGAACTGTGAACATCCAGATTTAGTTTTTGGAAATAGGAAATAGATGATGACTTTTAATGTTATAGTGCTTCTTTTTAGTACAGGTGCTGCGGTTGTCAGTGCTATCTGTGCCTACTTAACTTTTCGGTTTTCAAGGAAACTCTCTACACAGGAGAAGCTTGATATTTTAAAGGCGGAAATCCTTAGAGTGGTATCTCCTCTTGAAACAAGAAAAAAGTGGAGAGAAACTGTGAATAAATCCTATTACGATAGTGGAAATATTGCAGCAGACGTAAACGATTTAGCTGAATTATTAGGACCCGATTACCAGGGATCCGAATGGGTAAAATTACTCCCTGCCGCTATAATTGAACTTAAGGATGAACAGTATGGGGGTTTGTTAGGCATGTCACACATTGATGTTCGCGTGGGCACAGAGTAAACCAACATTGGCGCACTGCGCTAATAGTTAACCACCATTAGGAAAGATACGAAAGGCAAAATATGTCAGAAGCAACACAAGGTTATTTAGGACTTGAAAGCGGCATCACACCAATAAACCCCGGTTTCCAAAGCACGCTTGATTATATTCGTGAAGTCGCTCGATCTGAACGACGCAAAGGCGAACTATTTGAACGACTGATGGTGCAATATTTCAGCGAAGATCCGATCTACAAAGAGCGTTTTTCTCAGGTTTGGCTCTGGAAACAATGGGCGGCACAACGAACAGACTACGACGCAAACGATATAGGTGTCGACTTGGTTGCACAAGAACGTGATGGTGGATTCTGTGCAATCCAATGCAAGTGTTACGCACCCGACACACGGATTACAAAACCTCATATTGATTCCTTCATCACCGCCTCGGCGAGTAAAATTTTTACCTCGCGAATTATCGTTGACACCGGTGGTGAGTGGGGACCGAACGCCCTCAGAGCCATAGATCCGATAAGAGACACATGCAAAGTAATTCGCTACAGTGATCTTGAAAGAAGTCCCTTTGAGTGGCCCAACCTCCGCGAACAGGATCCAGAACAACTCACCTATAAACAACAATCATTCACGCTGAAAGACCACCAAAAAGAAGCGTTTGGGGACGTTATCAACGGCTTCAAAACGTCAGACCGCGGCAAACTGATTATGGCATGTGGCACTGGCAAGACCTTTACTTCGCTCAGGATTGCCGAAGAAGTCGCAGGTGCTGGCGGACGAGTCCTATACCTTGTGCCGTCTATTGGGTTGCTTTCACAGGCAATGCGTGAATGGGCTGAACAGAAAAAGATACCACATCGCTATATAGGGATTTGTTCCGATACAAGTGCAGGACATACCACCGAGGACATGGAACTCGGTGAACTGGAAATTCCGGTCAGTACAGACTTTTTGTCTATTTTAACAAATCTACGGGAAGATCACACAGACGAAATGACTGTGGTGTTCTGTACGTATCATTCGCTTCCTAACATCGCAACTCTGCAAGATGAGGGAGTACCGGCGTTCGACATTATTTTGTGTGATGAAGCACACAGAACCACGGGCGTTAAGCGTCAAGATGAGGATCCATCACATTTCGTTCTTGTTCACGACAATGAACGGATTCGCGCGAAAAAACGTCTCTACATGACAGCCACTCCAAAACTTTACGCCCAAGAAGCAGTTGACAGAGCCAGAACTACTGCCCAGCAAGATAGTTATGACATCAATGTTTTCTCTATGGACGACGAAAACAAATATGGAAAGGAATTTCACCGACTCCGATTCTCCAAAGCCGTTGAAATTGGCGAACTTTCCGACTACAAGGTTGTGATATTTGCCATATCCGAACGAGATGTTAACGCATCACTGAGAGGTGATACCGGTGCTTTTGGACGTGAAATCAACATAAACGATGCGAGTAAGATCGTCGGCTGCTGGCGCACCCTACAAAACCCTGAAAACAAAGAACAAGGCGATGACTCCATCAAACCCTTAAAACGCGCGATCGCATTCACAAACAGAATTGACGAGTCAAAAGTGCTGGATAAGTATTGGAATGACGTTATCGACAAAGCGATTGAACGGCTGCCAGAAGATCAACAGGTGCCCGATTTTAAATGCGAGACAAAACACGTCGATGGCACAGACCATGCCTTGAATCGAAAAGCCCGTATCGACTGGTTGAAAAACGATGCTGATGGTGTTTGCCGTATTCTCTCTAATGCACGATGCCTCTCCGAGGGCATTGATGTTCCCGCACTTGATGCCGTCATTTTCATGACTCCCAGAAAATCACATGTTGATATTGTTCAGGCGGTTGGACGCGTCATGCGAAAAGCGGAAGGCAAGCAGTATGGTTACGTTGTGCTACCCGTCGCAATTCCTGATGGCGTAGATCCTGCCAACGCCCTTGATGACAATGAACGATTTTCCACAGTGTGGAGCGTCCTGCGTGCTTTACGTTCACATGATGACAGACTCAACGCCGAAATCAATAGAATTGACCTTAACAAAAACCTCCCTGATCGTATTATTTTCGGTGGTGGCAGTGGCGGTAATGGTGATGGTAGTGGTGGTTCTACTGCCTCCGGCTCGGATGGGCAACAGTTGTTTATGCCGCTCGATATTCCACCAGAGGCAATACTTCCCAAGATTGTTGAAAAATGCGGTGACAGGAAATATTGGGAAATTTGGGCAAAGGATGTTGCAGATATTTTCGGTAGGCTCGTTGGACGCGTTGAAAACCTATTGGAGAATCCCGAAAACGAGGCACTTCGCGAATGGTTCAACGCATTCCATACAGAGTTGAAAAGTTCTATCAACGACGCAATCACTCGCAGCAATGCCATTGATATGATGGCACAACACATCCTGACCAAACCCGTTTTCGATGCCCTCTTCGAGAATTACGACTTCTCAGCCCGCAATCCTATGGCATCAGCATTGGATAACCTACAGAACGATTTCGCTGAGTTCGGACTTGAAAGCGAAACGCGAGATTTGGAAGGCTTCTACGAAAGTGTTCGGATGCGCGCACAGGGCATTGACAACAGCGAAGGACGGCAAAAAGTATTATCAGAACTCTACGAAAATTTCTTTGTCACTGCCTTGAGAAAAGAAGCCGACCGTCTTGGCATCGTCTATACACCTGTTGAAGTTGTGGACTTCATTTTACACAGTGCCAATGAAATATTACAGGAAGAGTTTGGGCGCAGCCTCAACGATGAAGGGGTCCATGTGATCGATCCATTCACCGGCACCGGCACGTTTCTCGCCCGTCTGCTACAATCTGATCTTATCCAGCCTGATGACCTTGAACGCAAGTACCGCGAGGAACTCCACGCCAATGAACTTGTCCTTCTTGCCTACTACATCGCCGCCGTCAACATCGAGGAGGTTTTCCATAGCAGGCGCGGAGAAGATAGCAACTATGAACCGTTCAACGGCATTGTTCTGACGGATACATTCAACCTGAACAAAGCAGAAGACCCTACCCTTTTTCCGAGAGAATGGCTTCCGGACAATAATGAACGTGCCGAGCGTCAACAGAAACTCCCGATTCAGGTTATCGTTGGTAATCCCCCTTGGTCGGCAGGGCAGCGGAGTTCAACAGATGACAATCCAAACGTGGAATATCCTGAACTTGAAGCACGTGTCAGAGACACTTATGTTGAACGTTCTACGGCTACATTGAGAAACAGCCTCTATGATACCTACAAGATGGCGATCCGATGGGCATCCGATAGAATTGATAAACAAGGTGTCGTCGCTTTCGTCACCAACGGCTCATGGATTGACGGAAACGTTGATTCGGGCATCCGGGCATGTCTTGCAGAAGAATTCAGTGCGGTTCACGTCCTGCACCTGCGGGGAAATCAACGGACTCAAGGAGAACGATCGCGACGCGAGGGTGGAAAGATATTCGGTAGTGGTTCACGTGCACCAGTCGCTATCACGATTCTCGTCAAAAATCCGAACGCTACATACAATGGTTGTAAAATTCAATACCGAGATATTGGTGATTACCTCACACGCGAAGAAAAACTGGAATCACTAACCGAAGCAGGATCCATGAAAGGGTTCTGTGATTGGGAAAAAATTACACCCAATTCCCATTACGATTGGATTAATCAACGCAGTGATGCGTTTGCTGAATTCTATCCCATTGGCACGAAAGAAGCGAAGGCAGGTAGGGCAGACAATGCTATATTTAGACTGTATTCCCGAGGACTGGCTACGAGCAGAGATGCCTACGTTTATAACTTTTCACGTGATGACTGCTCTGAGAATGCAGAACGAATGACTGAGGACTATCTCGAAGCACTTTCCGAAATGGAAGCAAATCCTGAACTCACAGAGGTTGTCGCGGCACGTAGGCACGTATCAAATATCAGGTGGGATCGGGAACTTGAGAATCAGTTAAGACGTAGGAGAACAACCGATTTTGATGTGAGTTACATCCGAAAAGCTGCGTATCGTCCATTTGTGAAAACGAATTATTATGCCGACTATATATTTGCAAATTGCAAGTACCAACAGGATTTAATTTTCCCGGATGCCTCCAGTGAAAATCGTGTGATATGTGTACCTGGTATTGGAGGCAAGAAGCCGTTTTCTGCACTTATGACCAACACAGTACCTGATCTTGGCTTTAATGAAGCATGCCAGTGTTTCCCGCGGTGGCGCTATCCAGATCCGGATGATGCATCAAACACGACAGACGCGTTTCAAGGCTTTGACCCAGTTCTGGATCGTATTGATAATATTTCAGATACAGCCTTGGATACTTTCCGCACGCACTATGGAATCAAAAAAATCACGAAAGACGAGATTTTCAATTACGTTTACGGCATTCTGCACGCCCCCAGTTATCGGGAAGAGTTCGCAAACGACTTGTCAAAGATGCTACCGCGCATCCCGTACGCACCAGATTTCCTCGCCTTCGCTGAAGCAGGACGGCTACTCGCTGACCTACACCTAAACTACGAGACTTGCGAACAATACACAGATCTAAAAGTCGAACCCGTTTCTCCTTCCTTACTTTGGGAACCAGAACCGGAGCATTTTCTACTCGGCACGCGGGCAATGCGGTTCGCTGATAGAGAAACGAAAACAACGCTCATCATCAACGAGCATGTCTGTATCTCTGGTATCCCAGAAGAAGCGCATCGCTATGTCGTCAACGGCAGAACCCCGCTGGAATGGTTCATCGACCGTTACAAAATCAAAAAGGATCGAAACAGCGGCATTATCAACGATCCCAATGGCTGGTTCGAGAACCCCAGCGACCTCATCACAGCCATAAAACGCATCGTCCACATCAGCGTCGAATCCACAAAAATCATCGAGGGTTTACCGTCCAAGCTAACCGACGACTAAGGTTCACTTGAGAAGAGTAGAGGCACACAAGCAGAACTGATTTCACGATTGAAAGAATAGGGCGTACTGAGATAGCAAGTCAAAAACGAAAGCAATGGAACCACCATGAAAGGTACACGTCCCTTGACAACGACGAAATCCGAAAACAAACGGTGAAAGAAAGAAATCAACGAGAGGTAAATATGTCTGAATATTATCCACCAACTTACGAC
>JAKZUG010000715.1:0-4615 GCA_047516705.1 Candidatus Poribacteria bacterium
GATCCAATAGCACTGCGTCTTTGGGTTGACATAGACGCACGTCACAAGACCGATGCCGTTAATGACGCGCTTTTCCGAACCGCTCCATTGTCGGCGAACGGCTTCAATCTCTTTGGCGTATTGTTTCGAGACAACCGTATCATCAAACAGCAGGTATCCGTCTTCATCAAACTCAACGTCGTTTCGCACCGATGCCCAGAGATCCCGGGCAGAGATGCGGTGCGTATTCAGCAGACGATTGAGTTGATCATGACTCCACTTCTGCGTATGATCCGCAAAGTACGTCTGTGTGAAGTTCCGCAAACCTGCTGATAGAAAATGGCAATAATCCAGTAATAACGGTTGTCTCTTTTCTGAAAGGTTTATGCTTTTCATAACCACAAAGTATAACACAGTTTTAAAATATTGCGTAAGTCCTATGCTTGATACATTTGTTGTGACTCGTTTCGCTTTTCATCAAAAAAACAACAGTCCAGAGAAATGTATCTGTCTGATAAGAAACGATGTTTACCTGAACCGGGTTGACCATCGCGATCTTATAATTGAAAAACTTGAGGTAAATGCCTTGGACTACCTACTTTTCCTGCAACTTTTTAAGATTTTTTTGCTGTTGTATTATGGAAAAATAATTTTTCTTGCAACTTTTTGAGATTTTGGTGTATAATACTTTAAAGCATTTTATCCGATTTCCACTTTTTGGCGAAACAGCGGAGTTTATTGAACAATGTTACAAAAACATCAGCAAGTTCTCATTCTACTTGTAGGACTATTGTACATTTATTCGGTATGTCCGTTTCTCTGTGCCGTTTTTGAACAAAAGTTCTGCCACGACGCACCTCAAAACGTCATGAGCGGAGCTACTGAAACCCAATTGACTTGCTGCCAAAGGAGCAAAACAGGCGCAGCAGATGAAGCCGAAACTCCATCAGAAAGCGGTAAACCGTGTTGCGCAACCAATTTAGAACTTGTTCTTCCAGACGACAGACACAACATGTCCGAATCCCGTGAATCAATCGGGCAGTCTCTCGTCTCAATTCTTCCTATCTCAGCAACTTTATCTATTACCCCGCGTGAGTCGCTCCAGATTCTACCGGGACCTTTAAGCACCACGTTTTTCCCCGACTACGCCCTATCCCGTAGAGGCCCTCCCTACCTTACTTCTTCATAAAGAATCATTCAGTTTTTAGTTTCTAATGTCTTGTAGCTATTTTATTCATTGTTTCCCCTGTGGCCGCAGTGGGTACTCATGGCTGCGAGACAGCTAACTCTTCATCAGTATAATTTTCATTAGGCGGAACTATAATTACACAATTGGTGAGTTTCCGAGGAACGCATTTTTTAACGCCTCGTAAGGAAGACACTATTGTGAAAGCGATTGACCTGGTCTGTCTGTAGTGTTATAGCGTTTTCTTATGTCCCGAGCAATGGATGTTTTCGTTAGTATATCATCCTCACTGGCAAGGAACCTTTAAGTTATGCTGCCTGATGTGTTGCATCTGTTTGTCAGCACACCTCACGGCCCGCTACCAGAGGACCTTCACGTAATAAGACCAGACAACTTATGAATAAGACCAGACAACTTATGAATGCAGAATAAAAGGAGAAACAGATGAAAATGAAATTGACGAGGCGAATTACCGCCTCTTTCTTAGCAATTACGACCGTCCTACTGTTCTCAATCTCTTTGATTAAGGCAGAAGACGCGCCCAAAGGTCATGATACCCATGATCACGGGGGCCACATGACTGTTAATGACAAAGTGCGTTGCGCAGTTGACGGCATGATGATGAAGCCTTCGGCAATGGTTAAAGTTGAACAGGACGGAAAAGCCTACTATTTCTGTAACAAGATGCAGGCAGAGATGTTCAAGGCGAATCCAGATAAGTACCTCCAAACAATTTCAGTGGGAAATTTGACATTTGATCTCAACGTGCTAACTATAGATGAGCACAAGATGATGATGGCTCACATGAAGATGGAGGGCATGATAAAAGCCGATGAGGTTAAGGGAAAAACGCACTATTTCAGTGTATATCCAACGCAAAACCACGAGGAGATTGCGTTAGATGATGTTAAACTCGCCGTTCAGGTTACCAATACTGACGCGGAGACGAAGATGGCACTACTGAAATATAGCAAAATGATGCGCACCTACGAAGGGTTCATTACTATGCCAAAAGGTACAGAACACGAGGTTCGCATTCGCGTGACAAGCCAAGCTGTCAAGATTTCACTTTAATTTCATCAGGTTGAGTAGGAGCCGCTTCTGAGCACAATCCGTCCGGTGAGATAAAGCTCTGGGCGCGGCTCCTCAAATTAGGGCGTTCAGTTTTCAGTGTTTGCATGCTGTAATTACAATTTTCCGATCGCTGTTCTGCGGTGGAAAGAGGCAGGACAATAGCAATTCACGCGAGACTGGAAACTGAATTGCCTCACCTTGTCAAGGAGACGATGATGCGTGCAGTTAGTTTAATCTACAAAGTGACAGTAATCGTTGTCGGTAGTATGCTGATGTTAGGTGCTTTGGTGCAAACGGAAGCACATAGGATGACTCAGACAGAGTCAATTCCGGAACAAACCGATATGACAACTCTATTTGCTGAAACCCTTGAACTGCCGAGTTTAATTCGAGTTGCTGTTAACCGTAATCCAAAAGTTAAAGCCGCAAAAGCACGGTGGCAGGCGACAATTGAACAGTATCCACAAGTGACAGCATTGCCCGATCCGATGTTCATGTACGGGTACTTCTTGCGAAGCGTGGAGACGCGGGTCGGACCTCAACGCCATCGGGTTAGTTTTTCACAGGCATTTCCATATCCCGGTACCCTTGATGCAGCCGGAGAGGTCGTCAAAAAAGCAATTGAGATTGAAAGCGTGAAGCACGAGCAGGTGATACGAGATCTCATTGTTGAGCTGAAACTGAGTTACCACGAGTTGGCGTATCTCCAACGGGCAGTCGAACTGACACGGCAAAATCACGAATTGATAGCCGCTATTCTCGCGATTGCGACCACACGTTATGCGGAAGGAAAAGTGACACTCAATGATGTGCTGAAAGCACAAAGTCAACTGGCACAGTTGGAATACGATCTTGTGCTGCTGGAGGAATTGCAGCGCGTTGAACATGCTAACATCAATGGAATTCTGTCTGTTCCTTCAACAACACCGCTTGGCGCAACGGCACCTGTTGCCTACGAACTGCTTGATGTGACTTTAGCCAATGTGGAAAAACAGGAATTAGCAAAACGGCAGGAGTTGCGAATTGCGGAGTTGACCGTCGAAAAAGCCACCGAAGGGATTGCCCTTGCCGAACTCCAAACCAAGCCCATGCTTAAGTTTGACTTAATGACAATAGAAACAGGTGAGGCTTTGATGTTAGATGCACCCGGCAGTGGTAAAAATCCATTTAGCATCGGTATTGGTGTAACAATTCCGTGGTCAAGTTTGAAGAACAGCAGCAAAGTTCGCGAAGCTCAGCAAAATCGTGAGGTTGTCACGGCGAACAAACACTCTCTGGAGGATAACACGAAGGTTGCCCTCCGGAAAATTTATTTTCGCCTTGAAAACGCGCGGCGGCTCATCGAGCTCTATGAAACTACACTTATTCCGCAAGCTGCCGCTGCTATTGAAGTTGCTGAGACGTGGCATCAGGAAGGCCCCAAGAGCATTACAGGATTTCTTGAGACGCAGAGTGTCTGGTTGAATTTTAATCTTGCTCGACTGCGTGCGATTGCAGACTATCAACAGAATATAGCCCGGTTGGAGCAGCTTGTTGGGGGAAAGATCGATGATTCACATACTGTGCAGTAAAGGTAAACTACGATATCTGTTTACTCGTGTAGCTCTGCTTTTCAAGTGCTTCTGGCGTAACTTCGCCTCAAACATACTATGTCGTCGCCTTTTCCGCTATTGGAAGCACCCTGCTACCTTATCCATGGGCTTCATAATGCTCATTGTTTTGGTTGGTGGGTGTGCGAGCCATCGACTGGAGACGTACCAAGAATTGCGTGGTGCTGAGCTGCAACAGCCGGCGTATTACCATACAGAAATAGAAAAAAAGATTGCCAGTACTGAAAGCGAGCCGATGGTAGAATCCGACCCGTTTCTCAGCGAGATTGAAGCGAAGGTGTTGAAATACCAGAAACAGTGGCAAGCCCTATTAGAAGGTGAAACACCGATGCCAAATCTATTTTACGATTTTTCGACGGACTCCATGAAAGCCTACCGACAATTGGCAGCATCACCTGAAGCAGCGAGAGCCCAGCTTGCCCGACCTATTGCGTTAGAAATCCTTGTGGCACTCGGATACGAATGGAATCCCGGTTTGAGATCTGCCCATGAAAAAATTCGGGCGGTACTGGAGCAGTATCCGCAAGCTGTTTACTTAGAGAATGTGTTACGTCAGTATAACGCTTTCACAAAACAACTTGATACGAAAGTTGGACCGTTGAGCCATAAAGCGATGATCGCAATGAAATTTCCGTTCCCCGGGACCTTAGCGTTGAAAGGGCAGGTTATCACTGAAGATGTGCTAATTGCCCAAAAAGAGTTTGAGATCGCACTACGAGATATAGTGACAGAGATCAAGTTAGCCTACTACGATTATCTTTTTGTC
>JAKZUG010000716.1:0-4291 GCA_047516705.1 Candidatus Poribacteria bacterium
CCGACGAACATGCAGGAAGTACATAAACTCTTGAAGGATGGCGACAAACGCAAGTATCACGACTTCTCGAATTGGGCAGTGACACGACTTGGACTGAACCCGACGAAAGATGTCGGCGATGGCGGACTCGACGGTGTCGGACATGTGACGCTCTGGAATCCGCAGCAGATGAAAGAGACAAACGCACGTATTCTCGCTGAGGTGAAGACCGGCAAACCTACCCTTACCCAAGTCCGTGCCTTCTGCCATGTGATGGATCAACACAATGCGGAGGTCGGCATCTTTATCACGATTGAACCTGTCACCGCGAGGATGCGTCAGGAATCAGAGAATATGGGCAGTTTCGAGCACAATCAGAAGACTTACCCGCGCCTCCAATTCTGGCAACTGGATGACGCGTATTTTGAGAATCCGGATATTATCAACACCCTCGTCCGCTTACCGGATGCGTGGCGCATCCGTCCCACCCAAAAATCGGAACGTCATTTCGACAACCAACAGATGCAGCTTTTGGGTGAATAGGTGGTATAACGTGGGTTCGATAATAAAAATGCACGGGTGGCCGTAGGTTGGGTAAAACGGACTCCATCAAATCTCTAAAAAGTCATAGAAAAATGAAGCCTCTCCATACACGTCACATCAAACAGAAACCCAGTGAAACCCAACGCCTTCCTTGTGAAGTATCCAGGAGTATGACGGTACGAAGTTGGGTTTCACTATGTTCTTGAGTGTATAGGGTAGCATATTAGATTTGACGTGTGCTTGGAACACCTATGTCCAGCTTCTCAGTTCCGTTCTACCCAACCTACGGGACCACGGAAACCCTAAATTGACACCTATGAGATAGAGAATGCGTTGGGTTTCACTCATGTTTTGGCGATTTCAAGTTTCTGGATATACCATGAAAGTCATTTTCGCTGTGCGATTTTTAGTCCGTTCCCGTTCAACCCAACCTACGCGCTGATAACTGATAATCCTAATAAACAAATCAGCGTCATCCGCGATTCACACAACATCCGTGCGGTTTCAAATCCCACCTATCATGACTGATGACTGATAGCTATCTTGCTGACTGCTAATAGCCGTCTACAATACCAAGGCTATTTAGTTTTCAGTTTTTTATCTATAGTAAAGCCCACAATTAATTATACACTCAAAGCTTGGCGGGGTTGGGAATGCAGATCGCATTTGGGCGCGTACGCCGCAAAACCCCGCCAGCGAGGGTGGTGTTTTGTGTTTTCTAAAGTGTCCACGTATTTTCGGACTTTACTATATTTTGTTAGGAAAGGCGCGATTCGGAGATCGCTCCTACACAAACTTTTGAAACAGTCAAAGATGCCAACTAAAGGAGAACTCAATGGCTCTGCTACAAACCACAAATCCGTTGACAGAAAACCATTTTTAGGGTATAATTATAGAGATTCAGTCGTGATCGCAATGCCTACCTCGGTTTCAGGATAGCATCTCGTGATGCTATTTACATTTTACAAATACTGAATTTACGCGTGCATCGTACATAACAAGAAGCGAGGATGATAATGTCAGCAGCAAATTTAAAACAGCGGATTCACAACGGAGAACACGTCTATGGTGCTAACGCCTCAATGGCGACATCCGGTGACGCTCTGGTTGCGAGAGTCGAAGAAGGCGGTTACGATTTTGTCGCCGTTGATAGCCAGCACTCTCCGTACAACGAAGACCGACTCGTTGCTTTTTGCAATATGGCAAATGAACTGGAGATTCCAGTCAATTTTCGGATTAAACATACCCGAAACGCCTATCTCATCGGGAACTATCTTGACCTGGGTCCCTCTGGTATTGAGGTGCCGCAAGTCGAATTAGACGAAACGGTGGATGAGGCAGTCGCTGCCTTCTACTACCCACAGCAGGGAATCCGGAGTTGGGGGGGTGCGGCTCGCGTGAATTCTACGGGCAGAGAACGGCTTGAATACGCCGAATGGTGGAACTCACACGGGATCCTCTGGATGCAGATTGAGTCTATAGAAGCTGTCACACATGCTCGACACCTCGCCAAAGCAGGGGTTGACTGTCTCTCTTTCGGACCGGCTGATTTGACATTTAGCATTGAGGGACACCCTAATCATTCGCTTCAGACCGTAGACGCTTGTGTTGAATACGTTGCCAGAGCCTTAGAGGGAACTACAACGGCTGTCTGCTTTAGGAACGGCAACCCGAGCACACGCCAGAAATACGCGGATATGGGCGTTACCGTCTTTTTAGAATAACGCAAGTTGCCACTTATAGTAAAATCTACAATTACTTGGACATTATGGATAGGCGGGGTTACAAACCCCGCCAGCGAAGGAAGGGGTTGTTGTTCCCTAAAGTGTCAACATATTTTTCGATTTTACTATATTTATAGACATAGCACCCCTCCGGGGTGCGGTCGCTTGAACATACCGTTTTCTATTCTCACTGCGAAGCAATATCACCCCTCCCCCTTCCCAGTAACGGGTGGGGACCCCGGGGTGGGGAAAGTGTCTGAAAAACCGTGTTGAAACGCCCAAAATCCGTTAGTAGCAACTTGGGTTAGAATAGTAGGCGTGAACCCCGAATCTCAACTTCATTTATTCAGTTGAGTTCCGCGCTAATTAGAGACAAGGTTCAAATTATAAGCACTTACTAAGATTGCTAATTTGTTGACGAGTTTGTTCTGATGAGGCGCAATAACGCAGCACTGAGCAGAATAAGAGGACAATAACTGTTTTTTGAAGCGAAAACGTACCGATTTTGGAAAAAATCCGTTTTTTGACAACGGAAGAAAACGAGCAGAGACCTCATAGTTAAAATATGTTGAATTACGGATTGGTAAGCACAGCAGTAGCGGAGGACAGAACACGACTACTTGAGGGTATGCGATTGTTAGCGGAAATCGCGCACAAACATGGTATCCCCATCACATGGTCGATAGACACGAAGTCCGCTCCAGTTGTCGCTAAATTACTCACAGCGTGGCATACTGAAGATGGGGACGTTCCGTTGCTAATGCTTGATATCAAGCCGATGTGGGATTCAAATTGGGAGGCACAACGAGAAGCGAACCCGGGCAATAGCACTGAAGCGATGGCATCACATGTCGTCACGATGCGAGAGAAACTGCCAGAATATATATCTAAGGAGTGGGAAAGAATCAAGCGAGCACTGCCTTGGGCGGAACCCAGTGTGGCAGGT
Source organism: Candidatus Poribacteria bacterium (assembly GCA_047516705.1). GTDB lineage: Bacteria > Poribacteria > WGA-4E > WGA-4E > WGA-3G > WGA-3G. The sequence continues at coordinate 3,193 of JAKZUG010000716.1, forward strand.
GCAGTATTCAAGAACGATATTTTCCTTCGCGCGCTTGAACAGACAGGATTCCAAGGACTCTGGGGGTATCACTGGAGCCAACAGGATACGGATGATGCGGCGGCTGACACATCCAAACCAGAAATCGATCGAGGTGGCTTTGGATGCTTTTATCCGCTTGAGGCTTCAGCGACCATGGATGCTATTGTAGCACGAGAGACCCCTGATGAAAGTCTTGCGAACCAATTTAAAAACATCGTTGGTATCCCATACCGGACCGCTGGACATCTTGCAGAAGGGACCGATAATCTCCGTGCCACGCTTTTAAAGGGAACAGCACAGCAGGATTACGATATCTATGTAAAAAATATAGCATGGAATCCGTGGCTCGGCTATGTGGAACATATTGATCCGCTTACCGTTGTGCAGCTGGGACAAGAAGGGTTAGAACGGTTAGATGCGTACTTCGCACACGTCGTTAGCGTTGAAGACACAAAACCGATACTGCTTTCTCAAATGGTTGACGATTACATGTTGCATTGTGAGAAGACCGAACCGACGGCTATTGTCGCGAAAAACATAGGAACACAGGACGCAGCTGGGAATCCGAAATCTAGGTTAAGGCTGCTCTATTGTGATGCAGCATGTGAATTCGCCTTCGTTGAAGGTGGTATGGAACCCGTTGAAATCAGAAATTATACCAGCGAACGGGTGGTGCAGTCTGATGCGAGCAAACCTGTTCTAACAGGTTTTTCGCCGACTCGGCATCGTACAAAATTACACATTACTATCACGGTAGAATCGATAAAGGCGATGCCTTACGGGCTAACTGTATGGGGCAATCACGAGGGCTTACAATTAACCGAATCTAACGCGGATGATGTTAGGTGGATAGGGAAACATTCGCTCTTTATACGCCTCACATTACAACCCGGCAAAAACGAATTTAACCTTAAACTGACAATCTGAACTTTTATAACGTGAATTCAATAAAAGGTTCCACTTGTAGCACAAACTAACAGTTTGTGCTACAAGTTATGTCTTCAACACGTGAAAATGGAACCTTAGCACATACGAAATGTTTAATTCAAACTGACGTTGTTATAGTAAAATCTGAAAA
>JAKZUG010000717.1:0-8772 GCA_047516705.1 Candidatus Poribacteria bacterium
TGGGATACATGTCTTTCCGCTCTATGCCGTTGGAGAATATGCCACGTGTACGGGACCCATGCTTGCACAGTCCGATACATTTCAGATTACACTCACCGGTAGGGGTGGACATGCTGCGTTTCCGCATCTCACCATCGATCCAATTGTTATTAGTGCACAGTTTGTGACAGCCATACAGTCCATCATCGCCAGAAATGTTAATCCGTTAGATTCAGCGGTCATCAGTGTGACACAACTGCACGGCGGCGATGCCAATCTGCAAAATGGACTCACAGGCGCAGCACTCAATGTTATCCCGCCAAGCGTACTCATAGGCGGCACTGTGCGTACGCTCCAAAAGGCGGTGCAAACCCAAGTCCGAGAGCAGCTGGAACGTTTCCTCGCGAACCTCGCAGAAGCCAACAGTGCCACTTATACATTCAACTATCAAGAAGGGTACCCTGTGACATACAACCACGAACCTTGTGTTACGACAGCCGTATCTACGGCGCGAGGGTTAGTTGGAGAGGACAACCTCATTTTTCCGATGTTGCCTGTGCTCGGTGGTGAGGATTTCGGCTATTATTCACAGAAAATTCCGGCATGTTTCGTGATGGTCGGTGCTGGAAATGAGGAGAAGGGTATCGTAAATATGTGTCATCACCCACAATTTGATATTGATGAAACTTGCATGATTTACGGTATGGCGTTGCTTGCCAGTCTTGCGACACTTTAAAAAACGTATGCCAAAAAACCTCTCAGTAGTAGTGAATAAATACAATTGTATGTCAACAATCACTTCGCCTCCACACCACATAGTATAAAAACGGAGCCCATAATGCAACGACGCGTCATCCTTCTTTCCATTCTACCACTACTTCTCATTATTATCATCGGAGAGAACCGATATACTTCCGCCCAAGTTCAACGCGCACCTACGACCCAAACAGCGCGTCCTTTGGTAGACCCAGTCGAAGCAGCACATGATCATTATCACGAACGTCGGTACATGGAAGCGATTAAGGCGTACGAGGCGTTGATCGAAAAAGGTATTCCTAACGCTGATGGTTCTCACACACCGCTTCAGCAAAGCCAAAAGGATTCGATCCGTTTGATGTTAGGACAGAGTTACGCTAAAACAGGTGAGGATGCCGCAGCACAGCGCATTTTCAGAGAGATTATTGACGAAAATCCCAGCGGTTCCTATGCCACACGTGCCGTGCATCGATTAGCAAACCTCCACTGGGAACGTTATCAGTTTAGGGAAGCGATTTTACAGTGTAAGCAGATTCTGAAACAACACCCTGACACCATGGCTGCTGCCACGGCTGCTTATCTTGTCGGACAATACGAACAAGCAGAAGGCAAATCTGAGGAAGCAATGAAAAGTTACAAGTATTTCCTTGACAACTTCCCGACTTCACCGTATCGTACCACCGCGGTCAATAGACTTATTCAGCTTTACATTACGAACCGTCATTATGGAAAGGCTGAGAAACTGATTCAAGAACGGATGCAACAGTATCCTGATGATAGCACGTTACTGGAGCAATTAGCAGAACTCTACCAGAAGCAGAACGACTATCCAAAGGCACTTGAACTTTACCGCGAAGCGATTAAACGGAATCCGAACAATACAAGCCTACGTAAGAAGTTAGGATCTCTCTACGCTGAAATTGGAAAAACCTCCCAAGCCGTGGCTGAATGGAAGAAATTAGTCACAGGTGGTGCGAATCGACCTGATCGGCATCAACAACTCGGATCAATCTATCTCTCCCATAAGATGTATCCAGAGGCGATTGCGGCGTATCGGCAGGCTATTCGGTTGAACCCGCAGGATAGCTACCTCTATACGCAATTGGCAACGGCGTACAAAATTCAGGGCAAAATTCAAGAGGCTGCAGCGGTTTACATTGATGCCTTGCAACGTATCGACTTTGGCGGGAATCAACGGGAAGTGATCTGGAACGCAATGCTTGAGATTTATGAAGGTGCACAACACAAACCGCTTCAGGAGAAACTCATCGCCCAATTTCAAAAACAACGGGGGCAATCTCCACATGATCCCAACACCGTCATGACTTTGGGTGAACTTCTTTTCTACGCGGGGAACGCAATGGAAGCACTCAAGATGTTTACACAACTTCATCGATATCATCCGACGTACACTGACACAATGCTTGAGAGGTATGCACGGGTCCTCGAACGTAACGAAAATATACAGGCTTCCATCGATTTCTACAAGGCATTGATAACAAGTTCAGCCGACAGAAAACGCGTCAGAAACACACGTTTCAAGCTTGCGGAACTTTATCAAAAGATGGCGCGGTGGGATGAAGCAGTAGCACTCTTGAAAGTACAAATCAAAAGTGGTGAGGCTTCTGTCAAAGACAAGTTGCTGCTCGGGCAGTTACAACTGCGAGGTCTCCGTGCACCGAAAGCTGCCCAGATGACTTTTGAACCGCTACTCACGCAACCATTGCCTGCCACTCAATTAGTCGAAGTGCAATTGGGTTTAGGTGAATGCCATATCCGACTGAAACGCTACACAATGGCGAGAGAAGTACTCGAGCCTATCGCCAACCGTACTAACCGTTTCCGCGCGACTGCTCAAAAACTGATTGGAGACTCCTATTTTTTTGCTTCAGACTTTGAGCAAGCCGTCAAGGAATACAATCTTGTTATCCAGACCTCGAAATCCGATCGACTCACGAATGATGCGCTTGAACGCATTGTCCTCATCCAGAATCATCCGGATTATTTCAAGGTACCACTCACGGATTATGCAACTGCTGTTCAACTTTATCTGAGTGGACACACAGAAGATGCCCTACAGCAGTGCCAGCGAACACTTGAAGTCTATCCGAAAGCCACCATAGTCGACGAGATATGGCTGCTTATTGGTAATATCTACCGCGAAGCAGGCAAAGATGATGAGGCGATCAATGCGTACCAACAGATAGTTGCTAAGGAGAGTCCTATCGCTGCGAAAGCACTCGTAAACATCGCTGAAATTTATCGGCAGAAATCTGATATTGATAACGCTGTCGTTACCTACACCACGCTCATCACTGATTACCCTGAGAATGTTATCGTAGTCCATGCGCGGCAGCAGCTTGATGAACTCGCGAAAGCACAGCAGAAGAGATAATAGATACATCAATTGGGCTTACAAAGTTCCGTCCAGTAATAGATAGGAACTCCTCCCACAAGCACTTCTTGCTTCTAATTGAAATACAACATCAACTTATGGTAGAATTATTAAAGAATTCTCTACAAACCAAAGGAGTTAGCAGATGCCCCACCCTGCTCATAATTTGTTTAATACACACCGAGCTCTTGAAAACGAAGGGCTTTCGTGTAACTATTACTCGCTTCCTGCCTTAGCGGAAGCAGGCATCGGATCGATTTCGACTTTGCCTGTCAGCCTTCGCATCTTACTCGAATCGCTACTACGAAATTACGACGGACACCAAATCACAGAAGACGATATTGTGAATTTGGCAGATTGGGACGCGCGTTCACCAAAAGCCTCGGAGATACCGTTCAAACCGGCACGCGTGGTTGCACAAGACTTCACAGGTGTGCCACTTGTCGTTGATATTGCGGCGATGCGTTCCGCTGTTGCTGAGCTTGGCGGTGACGCAAGCATGATAGAACCCCTCGTCCCTGTCGATTTAGTTATTGATCATTCTATCCAAGTTGATGCGTATGGCTCAGAGAGCGCATTTCAGTTCAACACCCAGCGGGAATTTGAGCGCAACAAGGAACGTTATGAATTCCTGAAATGGGGACAGCAGGCGTTCGAGAAGTTCAATATCATTCCACCCTCTATCGGCATTGTCCATCAGGTGAACTTGGAATACCTCGCGAAAGTGGTTATGACAGAAGATTCCCTCGCCTATCCGGATACTGTCGTCGGTACTGATTCGCATACCACAATGATTAACGGCTTAGGTATCGTCGGGTGGGGTGTAGGCGGTATTGAAGCGGAAGCGGCGATGTTAGGTCAACCTGTTTACATCTTGATGCCAGAAGTACTCGGTGTTCATCTCAAAGGCGAACTGCAAGAGGGTATTACCGCAACAGATCTGGTGTTGACCGTGACACAACGCCTCAGAGCCGCTGCAGTCGTCGGTAAGTTCGTTGAATTCTTCGGTGAAGGTGTCGAAGCACTCTCGCTACCTGACCGTGCGACGATCTCCAATATGTGTCCTGAATACGGAGCGACTATTGGATTCTTCCCACCTGATGCGGAGACGATGCGATACCTCCGCCTTACGGGACGGGACGAAACGCACGTTAACACGGTAGAGGCGTATCTTAAAGCGCAGGGGATATTCGGCATCCCACGTCTCGGAGAAGTTGAGTATTCGGATGTGCTCGAAATTAATCTCGGAGACATCGAGCCGAGTGTCGCCGGACCAAAACGACCGCAAGACAGGATCGCCTTGTCAAATGTCAAACAGACTTTTAATGAACTCCTCACACGTCCTGTAGCAGAAGATGGATTTGGCGTGACAGGAGACACAGACGGTAGTGACAGTATAACCCACGGTTCTGTTGTTATTTCTGCGATTACAAGCTGTACAAACACAAGTAACCCTTCCGTGATGATTGGTGCTGGATTGCTCGCCAAGAAAGCAGTTGAAAAGGGGCTGCGTGTTCCCGATTACGTCAAGACCAGCTTAGCACCGGGTTCCCGCGTCGTAACCGAATATCTACAGAACACGGGGTTGTTGCCCTATCTCGAAGAACTCGGCTATAACGTCGTAGGCTACGGTTGTACAACCTGTATCGGGAACAGCGGACCGCTCAATGATGTGGTTCAAGAGGCAATAGATGAGCGGAATCTCGTCACTGCAAGTGTTTTGAGTGGCAACCGAAACTTTGAAGCGCGTGTGCATCCAGAGATAAAAGCCAACTTCCTGATGTCTCCACCACTTGTCGTCGCCTTTGGCATTGCAGGTCGGATTGACATTGACCTCGCTACAGAACCGCTTGGACACAACGATGCCGGTGAAGCCATCTACCTGAAGGATGTCTGGCCCACCCGTCAAGAGATTACCGAGATGATTGGTGCAGCAGTGAATCGGCGGACGTTCAAAGAGATGTACGAATCAATCGGCAACCAAGCACCGGAATGGGAAGAACTCGCTGGTGCGACAGGCATTCTCTATCCGTGGAACGAGCGAAGCACCTATGTCCAGCATCCTCCGTTCTTTGATGACTTTCCACGCGAACCTGCTCCGATCTCAGATGTCGTGAACGCACGGATCCTCGGCATCTTCGGCGATTCTGTCACCACCGACCATATCTCACCCGCAGGTGCGATCGCTGCAGCAAGTCCTACAGGTGAGTATCTTCAAGAACGTGGTGTTGAAATACGAGATTTTAATACTTACGGTTCCAGACGCGGGAACGACCGCGTGATGAGCCGAGGCACCTTTGCCAACCGTCGTGTTCGCAACCTAATGACACCTGATGTGGAAGGTGGGTTTACGGTTCAGTATCCAGAAGAGACGCAGACAACGATCTATGAAGCTGCACTCCATTATCAAGAAAACAGTGTCCCGACCGTCATCTTCGCTGGACAGGACTACGGCATGGGAAGTTCTCGCGACTGGGCAGCGAAGGGACCGAAACTCTTAGGTGTCAAAGCGGTTGTCGTTGAGAGTTACGAACGTATCCATCGGAGCAATCTCATCGGTATGGGTATTATACCGTTGCAGTTCAAAGCCGGTGAAAACACACAGACGCTTAACCTCGATGGTAGTGAGATTATCAGTATCACAGGATTCGCCGACGACCTCCAACCGGGACAGATGGCGACAATGAAAATCGTCCGCGCTAACGGTGAAACACAGACCACGGAGTTGTTAGTCAGAATTGATTCACCCGTGGAGGTAGAATACTACAAACACGGTGGGATTCTGGATTATGTTATCCGAAATTTCTTGTCTGCGTAGTAGGAAAACTAAATACCCGTATGGCTTCTGTGAAATATAATTGACTTCTGTCCGTAGAATATGTTATCCTTCATTTATAAAGGGTTCAGTTTCCACAAACTATACGGTGGTTCACTTATGGCGATACAACGGTTTTTTAGGAAGAAGGAGGTGAATCCAAATGGCACGCAAAAGATCTACAACTACCAAGGTTGGGCGCGATGCAAAAACAGGTAGATTCATACCTGTCAAGGAAGCGAAGCGGCGCAAAAGCACTACAATTGTTCAGACTATTAGACGAAAATCTAGGTAAAGAAATGCCCATGTTCATACGACTAAGTATCTTTTTTCTCGATTAATTGGTTGCATGGGTAACAAATTACGCTATTGTTTTTGTAGGAAATATAATGAGACTTTGCAGTATTGCCCTATGGAACTTTCTTGCAAGATCCATAGGAGTGTCACAACGGGTATTCTATGATTTTTGATAAACTATCAAGATACCGGGAGTCTTGGTAGAATATGCTACTATCTGGAAATCAGTGTCGTGGAAAAAGTAAATAGACATGGTTAATCAATCTAATACTTCAAATGACCTCTTGCAGAACGTCAGGGACAAAATCAACGAGATAGAGGAAAATCCGCATCTGGAGACTATATCTATCGTGGCGAACCTGAACATCATGAAGAACCTCCGTACTATGGGAAAATCTGCTCAAGCCTCTATCGCCAATACGCGCGAATTGAGGCAGATGAGTTTGATATAGAGGTTGTCCAGGAAGAAATTCTGGCAGAGGCTGAAGGATATAGCCACGCGACAAACGATCCCATCGAAATTCTGACCCAACTTCAACACTATGGTGGTAAAACCAATTTAATAGACTTTACCACTGATCATCTCATTGCCATTTTCTTCGCTTGTGATCGCTCAGACTCTCTTAAAGAGGATGGCAGATTGATTCTTTTGGAAAAGAACGAGGGCGAAAAAATCAGATTTTGCGCCCTCGAAATCCGAGAAATCGTGTTATCGCACAGAAGAGCAGATTCGTGCGGCATCCAGATGGATTTCTTAGTCCTGAAGATGTGGAAATAATCACGATTCCAGCATACCTCAAACAACCCCTGCTAACGTATCTGCGGAAGTATCACGATATCTCTACTGAAACTATCTACAATGACCTCCATGGGTTTATTACAAATCAGCACTTTCACGAGAGTGCCTATTCGGAATTTCATAGAGGACTAACGTCTCAACTAAGAGGGTACGAGGTAGAGAATCCAGAAAAAAAAACAGGCTGCTTACGAAAAAGCTATTGTGCACTATTCCAGAGCGTTGAAACTGAAACCAGATCTTCCAGATGCCTTTATCAATCGCGGTGATGCCTATCTTGGGAAAGGAAACTTCAATCCAGCCCTTGCCGACTTTAACAAAGTAATAGAACTGAACCCTAACGATGCTGATGCATATATTATTCGTGGTGATGCCTATCTTGGGAAAGGAGACTTCGATCCAGCTCTCGCCGACTTTAACAAAGCAATAGAACTGAACCCTAACGATGCTGATGCATACATCTATCGAGGCACCGCTTATCTTGCACAGAACAATTCAGAGTTCGCTCTTGCCGACTTTAACAAAGCAATAGAATTGGATCCTGACAATGCTAATACTTATGTCATCCGCGGTAAAGTCTATCGTAAGAACGGCGATCTTGATTCTGCAATCAAAGACTATAAGACGGCAATAGAACTAAACCTTGATGATGCCGAAGCATATTTTAACCTTGGACTTGTTTGTATGGAAAAACAAAATTGGCAAGAAGCTAAATTAAATCTGACTGTCGCCAGAATCCTGAAAATGGATATCATCGCCGAGTTTCGTAACATCTACAAAAGTGTTACAGATTTTGAGAAGGAAAACGATGTCCAGCTGCCTGAAGACATCGCTACAATGCTGACACCAGAATAAAAGGAACTTTCGATGAAACATCAGAACAAGTCATTGTGGCAGCTGCTTCTGATAACACCTGCGATAGTGCTAATATTCTGCACAATAAGCACAGCACCTGCCCAGACCGCCCCAGAGATCGCCGAAAAAGCGTTAGCTGCCACCGTCTATTTAGAGATGAAGGATAACACCGGCAAAACGCTCGGATTTGGCAGCGGCTTCTTCGTCAAACCCAACCTCATCGCTACCAATTATCATGTCATTGCAGGTGCAGCCAGCGGTACTGCAAAGTTGGTCGGCAAATATACAACTTATAAAATTGAAGGTTTCACCGCAACCGACGAGGCCAACGATCTCGCGCTCCTAAAGGTCTCAGCGTATCGTATCAAACCCCTACCGCTTGGTAACAGCAATGCTGTCAAAATTGGAGATACGGTTTACGTTGCGGGCAACCCGAAAGGTTTGGAAGGCACATTTTCAGATGGCATCATTAGCAGCCGCCGAGACAAATATACCAAAGAACGTTTCCAGATGACAGCACCGATCTCACCGGGTAGCAGTGGTGGTCCCGTGCTAAATAGTAAAGGTGAAGCCATCGGGATCGCCTTTATGACTATCGAAGGTGGTCAGAATCTCAATTTTGCTATTCCTTCCCTCTATCTTAAGACACTGCTCTCTCTATCTGGGACAGTGAAACCTTTATTTCAAGGTAATCACGCTATATCTGCAGAGACATACTTTGTGCGCGGAAATGCAAAGGCAGCCCTTGGACAATACTCTGCCGCCATTAGTGATTATGACAAGCTGATACAACTCAAACCGGATTATACTGATGTATATTACAATCGGGGACTTGCGAAGTACTACCTTGGGCAATACCTTGCAGCCATCAGCGATTAT
>JAKZUG010000718.1:0-7346 GCA_047516705.1 Candidatus Poribacteria bacterium
TACCGGGCCATGCCCCGGCGACAACCGTTCCTAAATAAGACACGCCGCGGATAGCCGCTTGTAGTGCCGTATGATGACCGCTATATTCAATACAAACATCAGCACCACGCTTGTTGGTGGCTTTTTTAATCTCCAAACCAGCATCATCTGTTGTAGGGTCAATAACCATATCAGCACCACATTCGAGGGCTACATTGCGGCGCAACTCGAGCGGGTCGACACCAATTACAGGGTAGGCACCCGCCAACTTGGCAAGCTGCAGTGCTATCAGTCCAATGCCACCCATTCCAAAGACTGCCACGGCATCACCAATGCGGACATGCCCGTCGCGCACCGCGCCGAGAGCAAAATCTGTCGGATCAAGACAAGTGGCTGCCTGCCAAGGAACACCATCAGGAAGTTTCCGGACACCTGCTGCACCCCAAACATTTTCCTCGCGGAAGGAGCTGTGCCGAAAAACCCGATCTCCGACCTCAAGTTCGGTAACGTCCGCGCCAATCTCAGTTACCTCGCCAACACACATGTTCCCAAGTCCTGAGGGATAGTGCACCATTCCGGAGGTGTTTGCTTGAAAGACCTTATATTCTGAATCGTAGCCACCGCGTGGGCCTGCATAACCCTTATATGATGCCATCTCTGAACCGTGTTTGGCTGCACCAAACTGGCTCTTGACCCGAATTTCATTCGCTTGCAAGGGTGGGCTTTCATACTCTCGGAAAGCGACCTGTTCCTGTGCTGGTGCAATGAGTTCTCTTGGCATAGTGATTAATTCCCTTCCTTCGTTTTTAGTGGACGGCACACGGTGGGTGCCTACTACCTTTAAGCCAAAATGTCGCGAACGACGTGTCCGTGGACATCAGTGAGACGGAAATCTCGACCTTGGAAGCGGTAGACCAGTTTTTCGTGGTTAATCCCGAAGAGGTGCAGCATCGTAGCGTGGAAGTCGTGGACATGCACAATATTTTCAACGGCATTATATCCCAACTCATCGGTGTTACCGTAACTAATACCACCTTTGATGCCGCCACCAGCCATCCACATCGAGAATCCTTTGATATGATGGTCGCGCCCGGTACCTTGTGCCATTGGTGTCCGACCGAACTCGCCACCCCAGATGACTAAAGTTTCGTCCAGCATACCACGCTGTTTCAGATCGTTGACGAGCGCAGCCGTCGCTTTATCAACATAGCCAGCGGTTGTCTTGATAGCGTTCTCAATACCGCCGTGATGATCCCAGCCACGGTGGTAAAGTTGGATAAACCGTACCCCGCGTTCAGCTAACCGTCGTGCGAGCAAGCAGTTTGAGGCGTAAGATCCGTCCCCCGGCTTTGCGCCGTACATATCGAGAACATGCTGTGGCTCTTCAGCGATGTCAGTCAACTCTGGGACACTCGTCTGCATTCGGAACGCCATCTCGTATTGACTAATACGCGTTGAGATTGCGGGGTCATCAACGGTCTCGTCAAGCATACCGTTCAACGTTTGCACGGCATCTACAACATCCCGCTGCTGTTCTGTGTTCACGCCGCCAGGGTTGGTGACATAGTGAACAGGATCGCCGGTTGAGTGAAACGGCACCCCTTGAAACTGACCGGGGAGAAACCCACTATGCCACTGCCGCGTTGCAATCGGTTGGTCCTGTCCGCCGCCAGAGGAGACAAGGACGACGTACCCCGGCAGGTTTTCGTTTTCACTGCCAAGCCCGTAGAGCAGCCACGAACCCATGCTCGGTCTACCAGCGATTGCAGTGCCAGTGTTCATGAAGGTGTGTGCCGGATCGTGATTAATCTGCTCGGTTTTCAGGGAGCGGACGATGCAAATATCATCAGCGAGACTTCCGATGTGAGGGAATGCTGTACTCATCTCTTGACCGGATTCACCCCACTTTTTGAATTCATGTGTGGGACCTAAGCACTTCAGCGAATTTGCTTGTCCTTGGAGTTGCGCAATCGGCTGTCCGTCGGTGAAAGACTTTGGCATCGGTTGCCCGTGTAGTTCTGCCAATTTCGGTTTGTAATCCAAGGTCTCCAGATGCGAGGGACCGCCTGCCATGCAGAGATGGATAATGGTTTTTGCTTTCGGCGGCACATGTGGCGTGGTGATGATCCCTTGCCACTTGTCGATCTCCGTCGCGGCATTGATAATTGATGGGCTTAGTAAAGATGCGAGTGCGAGTGACCCGACACCCCGCACCGTTTTCCCAAGAAATGTGCGCCTCGTAAGGCGAAGATTGGTTTCTTCATGAATATCCATAGCCATACTCAAAACCTCCTATTCATTATCGCGAGAGGAAAGTTAAATAGTGGATCTTCAATCCAATAGATCTTTCTCGCTAAACTGATTAATCTTTTCCTTGTGGAACGGACAAAACGAACATGAGTCTGAAAAAGTCATCTCTTCAATTTATGGATCTCATCTGTAACTTCTACCGATCACTTTGAATCGGAATACTGTGCAACCTCGGCTTGCGAGTCCTGATTCACAACACGACTGAAGGTGTCTGTTGCCCATTGGTCAAGATCTTTTCCACTAGCTTCCGCAGCTCTTGCAATAGCTACATGGACGTCCGGCGGAATTCGTAACCTTAAATTTCCGGAATACGGCTTTTGCGGCGGTTTATTTAGTCTTTCGCAGGTTTCCAAATAATCTTCTACGGCTTCTTCAAAAGCCTCTTGAAGTTCAGCAACAGTGTCCGCGTGAAACCCGACGATGTCGGTAATTCCTGCAATATGACCGACAAGGCACCTATCTTCTTCACTGTACTCAATACGCGCACTATAACTCTTGTATTTCATGGAATTATTCCTGCCTCCTCCAGAAAACGCCGTACGTCCCTCACTTGATAGGAACGTGCTTCTTTTTGATCGTGAGGTCGATGAAATGTCGCAGTAACGCCATTCAATTCAAACCTCACCCTAGATCCTCTTCCTTCAATGGATTTTGCCCCACATGCCATCAAGAGAGACTCTACCTGTCGCCATTTCAAAGTTGTCGGGACTGGGGTTCTGAAAATAGCATTTAAAATTCTTTCATGTCGTCTATTCATTAAACGATTATAGTAACCAATACCTTCGCCAATTATCTGGACTTGATTTCAGTGCTTGAGCAATGAATACAACCCATTGGCATCAGATGTTTAGTGATATTAGCAATAAAAATCAGATCCGGTGTTTGCAGATGTATTTTTTAATAGCTCGTGTAAATACTTCACCCTGGATAGTGTTCCTTGGGGGCAAGACACTAAACAAGGAGTATTCATCCTTGTATCCGTTGTCAAGGGAAACCAGGAGCGTTTATCCCTTGAGATGTGATAGAGATGCTTCTGTATTTTTCACAGAAATTGAGTTGACACTCATAAAACTCGCCATTTTTTTAGCGAAGGTATTGTAACAGGAAGCTATTATTAACCACAAGCTGCCTATATTGTGGAAGTTCGCTGAATTTCCATGTTCGCATCAACACAGAAAATTTGGAGCCAATACCCTAGCCGATAGACGTGCCTCACAAGATCCATCAGTCTTTATCCATAAAGCCTCTCACAACAAATCTTACGGCTTTTATGATAATAAAGTAAAACAGCCATATTAATCCTAAAAATATAAACACACCAAGGAAAAAACCCTCTGCGCCTGATCCAAACCATTCTTCCCCTTGATCGCCCCCTAACAACCATGCTAATGGAATGCATAAGACGAGCGTAAGCCTGAAAAGTCCTGTTTTCCAATTTCTGGATATCATGTGTTATCTCCCAGATTCACACAAATGCGTGATTGCGGCGCGGTTGAAAACCGCGCCTACCGGATCTTAACATTCTACGATTAGTAACGAGTAATCGTCTCATGCAAGTTCAATATCACCCGTGCGATGGAAGTCCAAGCTGCAAGTTCGGTGGATTCAATATCCTCCGTTGTAAGTGCCTCTCCTATTGTCGCCAACGCGCCAGCAGCATCAAGATTGGCAGTATACTCGGCTTGGTGCTTTTCATAGAGACTTGTCATAATCTCTAATTCCTTCGGCTGCGGCATCCGAGACAACGCCCATTGGTACGCCCAGTTGATACGATCCGCAACGGATTCACCACCCTCGCTGATAATTCGTGTCGCAAAGACACGTGCCGCCTCAACATAAGTTGGATCGTTGAGTAAGGTGAGTGCCTGCATCGGTGTATTAGAGGTTGCACGCTCGGCGGTGCATTCCTGACGGCTCGGCGCATCAAACGCCATCATGCTTGGGTGTAAGAAGGTACGTTGCCAGTGCGTGTAAAGCCCACGGCGATACTGGCTTTCTCCCTTGTCGTGCATGTAGGTACGCTTCGGAAAGTTCAAGTTCGAGTAGTACCCTATCGGTTGGTAAGGCCTCACGCTTGGACCGCCAATTTTGGAGACAAGGAGTCCACTTAATAGGAGTGCGTTGTCGCGGACGGCCTCTGCATTGAGTCGCCAATGTGATTGGCGTGCGACTAAGCGATTGTAGGCATCCTTTTCGCGCAATACCTCCGTTGATTTCGAGGATTGACGATAGGCGTTCGAGGTGACGATAAGTTTCACGATATGTTTGACGTTCCAACCGCTCTCCATAAATTCCAAGGCGAGCCAGTCAAGCATCTCAGGATGTACTGGCGGTTCACCTTGTGCACCGAGGTCATCCAAGACGCGGGATAGCCCTGTTCCGAAGTAGAGTGCCCAGAGGCGGTTCACAAAGGCACGCGCCGTCAATGGATTCTCCTTTGAGACGACCCATTGTGCAAGCTCTAATCGGGTCGGACGGCGATTTTTGATACCGAGATCACCAAGGAACGTCGGTATCGTCGGTTCGACGATCTCACCGGAATCGTCCATCCAGTTGCCTCGTGGTAGCACGCGCGTTGTGCGGGGTAGCGTGGATTCAGTCGTGAGCGAGTAGGGAATCTGCTTCTCGATTTCGACTTTCTGCTTCCGCAAATCCGCCATCTGATTTCGGATACCGTCAAGTGCAGGCGTGATGCGGCGATACTCTGCTGCAATTTGTTCGCGCTGGCTTGTCGTTCTGACGGAAGCATCCACCTGAATTGCTGCAATAACCTGTGGCGTATGCGTATGTTTCACTGCGGACCCACGCGTGGTAGCAATACCGGCGATGTCCCAATAAGCAGTGCCACCGAACTGTGCGAAAGCCATCCCGTTTAGCACACTTCCCGGCTTCAACCCGACATCCGCTGGATCTACTTCAAGCCGGACCCATTTGCCTGTTTCTGGCAGGGATCCCATCGGTTTGTGAGCGGGTGTGTCATTGCCAACCCCACCGAACTCAATCTTGTCCTCACCCCAAAAGGCGCGGTGGTCCCAATTGCCGTCGTTCCATTGGAGCATGACTGTTTTTGGTGGTGCCTCAGGGTCAATCCAGACATAAGCAAACAGTTGATCGCCCTCGGCGAGGGTGAACTTTCGATTGGCACCTCGGAAAGCGTGCTGGACTGTCTTTTCGGCTGCCGCTGTCTGGCGACGTGATAACAATTTACTGAAAACAGGTGCTTCATTTTTGCCGACAAACGTCCACGTGCCTTCAGTGCTACCACCGTTTGCCTGCGCGTCGTCCACCCATGCGAAATCAGTAGGATCCGTTGATTCAAGAAGCGAATGGACCTCGTTCTCCCACTCTGTCTGCTCTGCTTCCAATCCCGGAGATGATGCCTTGAATATTTGCTCCAACTTCGCTAATTCGTCGTCAATCTCACGTAGTCCTGACTCCTGTGCGGGGGTGGGTAGCATAACGACGGGTTCCCATTTGCTGTTGCCGCCGTATACACCAGGTCCCTTGACATCCGCAAAGAATGCGGCGAAACTGTAAAAATCTTTCGCGGTGTACGGATCAAATTTGTGATCGTGACACTGTGCACAGCCGAGGGTCGCACCTAACCAGACAGATGCAGTCGTCCGTACCCGGTCTGCGGCATAGATTGAGAGATATTCCTTCGCTTGTGCGCCGCCCTCTGCGGTCGTCTGATTCAGACGGTTATAGCCGGAGGCAACTTTCTGTGCCTGTGTCGGGTTCGGCAGGAGGTCGCCAGCGAGGTTTTCAACTGTGAACTGATCAAACGGCATGTTGTCATTAAATGCGTTTATTACATAGTCTCGATAGGGCCAGACACTCACGTTTTCGTCAGAGTGGTAACCGCTCGTATCCGCATAGCGCACCAGATCGAGCCAGTACATTGCCAACTGCTCACCGTACTCTGGATTAGACAGAAGCCTGTTAACAAGCGACTCATAGGCATCAGGACTTTCATCCCTTAAGAACTGCTCCACCTCAGCAGGTATGGGTAGCAGCCCAGTAAGGTCGAAGTTCAAGCGACGGATGAGTGTCCGTTTGTCCGCTTCCGTTGACGGTGTGAGCCCTTCTTTCTCCAATTTCCCGAGAATAAACGCGTCAATCGGGTTACGGACCCATGTTGTGTTTTCGACAGTAGGGGGTTCAACATGCTTAGGGAGATTGTAGACCCAGTGTTCTTCCCATTCGGCACCTTCGGCGATCCATTGGATGAGGGTATCAATCTGTTCCTGCTTTGGCTGCCGATTGGAGATTTGCGGCGGCATCCGCTCGTCAATATCCTCGTGTGTTATACGGAGGACGAGTTCGCTATTTTCGGGTTCACCCGGAACGATGATCGGGTAACCGCTCGGTGCAGAGAACGCGCCTTCTTTGATATCAAGCCGTAAATTGGCTTGCCGTACTGCCGGATCGGGACCGTGGCACGCATAGCATTTATCCGACAAGATCGGTCGGATATCGCGGTCAAACTGAAGTTTCTCGGCATAGGCAGGTTGCAATACAATTGCCAGTCCCAATAGGAGTATTATAAAACCTATGCAACTCCTGCGAACCGATATTGAAGCATTCAAACGTAATAGCTTTGTCTGTGACATTATAGGATGTTTCCTCCATTTATTCTACACAGGCAATACCACATTACTTGCCCGTTGTCTGCTTTCTATATCAATGTAAGCCCTATTATCTCCAAGATTGTTTAGTATACTATATCATTTAAAGTGAAATATATGCAAGGAAAATATCGGAACATCTACAGAGTATTTCGTTCCTGATTCTTTAACTCCGTAGGGAGACATGTTTATAGGAATTGATATTTCTTTAGGGGTAAGAACTGCTCCGTATCTCTGGGAGTGCCGCTGCATCTATACGAAAATTTCAGTGGACGTTCATTATACTCCAGAGTATTATACTTTGGAGTATAATATTGTACTAAAGTTTGGACAATCTGAATAGTATTTCCACCAGTTCATCAACACTAGCGGCTGCTTTCACCGAAAACCTGTCTAATATTACGCGTTTTTGTTGCCTTGACCCAACTC
>JAKZUG010000719.1:0-6475 GCA_047516705.1 Candidatus Poribacteria bacterium
GCTCCAATATTGCTGTCTCGGTGCCAGCATTCACATTCCACAAAAATATCCTTTCATCTTGACTCGCGCTTGCGAGAATTTCACCATCTGCCGAAAATGCGACATCATCGATCAGATAGATATGTCCGCTGAAAGTTTGAGACTCCGTGTAGGTATACAGCTCCCACAATCGAAGCGTTTCGTCATCACTGCCGCTTGCGAGGAGGCTCCCGTCGGGTGAGAATGCTACGGCGTTAATCCATTCAGCATGTCCGTCGATGATCGCCTTTTCTGCGCCACTGGTTAGATCCCAAAACCGAATGGTATGATCACCACTCCCACTCGCGAGCGTTTTACCATCCGGTGAGAAAGAGATGGCTTGAATACCGTCTTTATGTCCTGTGAGGGTCGCCAGTTCAGTACCTGAATCCGCATTCCAGAGTCGAACGGTCTGATCGCCACTCCCACTCGCGAGAAGGGTTCCGTCGGGTGAAAACTCCAAATTACCGACAATACCGATGTCGGTGACGAGGGTTGCCAATTTCTCACCGGTAGTGGTATCCCATAAACAGAGCGTCTTGTCCCGACTACCGCTGACAAGATTCATACCGTTGGGCGAGAACGCTAACGCCATAACGCCATGTGTATGTCCTGCGAGTGTAGAGAGTTGTCTTCCAGTATGGGCATCCCAGAGTTTGATGATGAAGTCATTACTCCCACTCGCGAGGACTTTTCCATCTGGTGACAACGCCAGCGCGTTGATCGGATGCGCATGTGCGACGATCTCAAACTGCAGGCGGCCCGTGTGAATGTCCCAAAATCGGATTTTCCCGTCTAATCCTGCGCTGATGAGGGTATTACCATCCGGCGAGACTACGAATGCCCAGACCTCATCTTCATCATCTCCAAGTGTCATTGTAGTGCGACTCTGTCCGGTGTGAACATCCCATAGCGAAATCGTGTTATCCCAATTTCCGGTTACAAGGGTCGTGCCATCGCGCGAAAATGTGAGCGAAGTGGCACCCTGATCTTGTCCGTGTTTAAGGAGTGCAAGTTCGGTGCAGGTGTGTGCATCGTACAGCCAAACGCCGATATAAGTAGCAACTGCGAGGTGGGTACCATCTGGTGAATACTGAATATCCGTTATCGCGCCTTTGCCAAGACGTGCTGTGGCACCTTGCGGAAGTGCCCATTGCGTGTAGGGATGTGGATTTTGTAGGTTCATGTTGTCTAACCTCGTCTACGATAGTTAACTCAGGATGAGGAAGTTTGAGCGTAAGCTAATAGTTCCTTTAACCCCAAGTGAGGAAATTTCTTCTGATAAAAATCTACATGCTGTAAAGGCAACTGAGCTGTGGATTTCCGACACCAAACCCCAAAAAATGAAACTCGACAGCCTCCTTTAACGTGAGTTCGACATAAGCGTATAGTTGGAAACCCGACACCTTCTCACGCAGTCGGGGTTGGATTGTTGGGTTTCGCTATGTCTATTTCTATGAATGTGTCATTGAAAAGCAGGTTTTTCTTGGTAGACTGAAGGGTTCTTGGTCATTCACCGCTCTACCCAACCTACGGGACCTCTTCAATTTTATTATCGAACTCACTTTCCTTTATGTTTAGGTCTATTTAGTTTTGGGATTTTTAGCCATTTTGCTGGGAAGATCGCGAGCACAGCTCACTCCTACAGGGATATGTTGCGATTCGGAGATCCCTCCTACAAAAGAACTAAATGACCCTCCTTTATGTTCAAAAAACCTTGCTTTT
Organism: Candidatus Poribacteria bacterium; assembly: GCA_047516705.1. Taxonomy (GTDB): domain Bacteria; phylum Poribacteria; class WGA-4E; order WGA-4E; family WGA-3G; genus WGA-3G. The sequence goes on from JAKZUG010000719.1 coordinate 1,744, forward strand.
TCGCGCCAAATAAGGTATACTAAGTTATAGTAATTCGTAAAAATGATAGCGTGTCCGTTGGGTTGAACGGAACCTCTCAGCATGAAACTATCTATACACATATTCCCTCGTTGAGGCTGGGTGAATTGCGGACCTACACACCTGATTTAAACCTTCTACTGCGTTGCCTAAAGAAAACGCACAAACTTCTTCCGATAGGACGTACGGAGGGAACCCGATGAACATCCTTCATGAGCTAAATGAAAAACAGAAAGAAGCGGTAATACATAATACAGGTCCACTCCTCGTCATCGCAGGTCCCGGAACGGGAAAGACTAAAGTTATTACACACCGTATCGCCTATCTGATTCGCCATCACGGTATCAAGGCGGAGAATATCCTTGCGATTACCTTTACGAATAAAGCCGCGCAAGAGATGCAAGAGCGCGTTAATAACGAAATTGGGGAGCCGCACGGCTCCAACATCAAGGTCAGCACCTTCCATGCTTTTTGTGTCAAAGTGCTCCGAAAACACGCGCTGAAGATCGGACTGAGCGAAAACTTTACTATCTTTGATCAAGAGCTCCAAGACGAGATCCTAATAGAGAGCGTCCGTGAATTGAACCTCAATGCTGACGACTATCCGCCATGGCTACTGCGGAACATTATCAGTGATGCCAAATGCACACTACAGAATCCTGTTGATGCTGTAGATGCCTTGGACATTTATGATTCAGAGACTATCGAAAATATCCGAAATGTGCTGCAAACCTATCAAGGCAAACTCGACGAATACGATGCCCTCGATTTCGATGATCTCCTCGTGAAAACTGTGGAACTGTTACATGTAGAGGAGGTAAAGGAAACCTATCATAAGGAGATCGCCTATATCCTCGTTGACGAATTTCACGATGTGAACAGCGTGCAATATCATCTACTCCAACTACTTTGCGCGCCATCGGAACGGAATCTTATGGTTGTCGCTGACGAAGACCAATCCATCTATAGTTGGCGTGGGTCGAACCCACAGTATATTGAGGATTTCAGAACCGAATTCAACCCGACAATTCTTGAATTAGATGATCACTATCGATGTAGCGAGAAGATCTTGCGTGCCGCAGAAGAAGTAATCTCCAGAAACCCTGAGCGACAGAAACAGCACACCCTCAGAACCCACAAAGATGCAGGACGTGATATTTTTCACTATACTTTTGACACACCGATAGCGGAAGCACTTGGCATCATTAATGTTATCCAGAATTTGGTAACGCAGCGGAACTACTCTTATCGCGATATTGCGGTCTTTTACCGAACACACAAACTCGCAGATGTTTTGGCGGAACAGCTGCTACGCGCAGACATCAAATTCCAGCGGATTCTACCGACGAATTCCTTTGGCGAAGGAAATAGCAAGGGGATTCTTGCGTATCTCCGTCTCATCCAGTGGCAACTCCCACAAGATCTGGAACGGGCAATCAATTTTCCTGAGACCTGTATTGACGATTTGACATGGGTGCGTCTCAAGTGGCTCGCACAGCGCAAACACATTGCGTTCATAGAATTATTGAAAAATATTGAGGCATACGCAGAAGATGTCGGTCCCTTGACCCGCCGAAATGTACGCCAGTTCTGGAAGCAACTTGAGAAACTGTCAGTCGAAATTGAAGACGAGAAGATTGATAAAATCATCCAGAAGCTCTTCGACGCTTTGGAACGCTCTCGTTCCCCTTACCGCGCCGAAGAACTGGAAGTCATCGAAAAACAACCTGAACTATCGAACCTTGTGACCGCGCAGGATGTCCTCTATAGTGCCCTTGACCTTGACGAACCGATTCAGATTACTGCCAGCCACGGGATCGACGAGTATTGTGCGGCGCACATCATTCATCAGACGCTTGACACCTATCTAAACCAGAGTGCGCAACTCCAATTCCTACCCCCTGATGGAAATAGACCACCGCAGCTTGAAAACGGCGTTCATCTACTTATTGGTGATTTTGAAGAACTTAGAGAAACGGGACGGGACGCGCGGATAATTCTCATCGGCACAGCAGATACGGCAGATAGTGATGTGATTCACCTCGAAACCGAAGGCGTTCGGAGTATCGCTGTACTCAAACTCTGTCAACGTCTTATTAATCGCTTTGAAAGCCCAAATATGGCGGATATGGTTGTTTATGACTTAGAGACCACCGGCATCAATCCGAAAACAGCAGAAATTGTTGAGATCGCCGCGCACCGTCTCAGCCCAATCGGAGATGAGGTTGAGCGATATTATTGCTTGGTAAAACCGCCGGGAGGACATATTCCACGCTCAGCCACGCGCATTCATCAAATTGATGCAGAGACCGTCAAAGACTCACCTGGAATTGAACTGGTATTGCCTGAATTCTTTGGGTTTATCCAAAAGTGGATTTTGATTGGGCACAATGTGGCGGAATATGATAACCCAATTCTTGAGCGAGACCTCAGAAGGTATTTGAAAACGGAGTTATCGGCACCGCATTACGATACCCTCGTTACAGCGCGTAGGCTTTTCCCGCGACAACGGTGTAGTATCGGTGCGCTTGCCGAAAAATTTGAGATTGAACACGGTCGTTTACACGGTGCCTTAGAGGACGTTAGGGTCAACCGAGAAATCTTTAAAGAACTCATCAAGATTGACGCTTACAAACGCGAGGTGAAATCTCTGACTGAACTTCTGCCGCTTGTTGGGATTGGTATCCTTGCCAAAACGGAGGCATTGCAACAAGAAGTAGCAGCTACAAGAGATACCTTAACTGAAACCGATGTGTTCCTTAATGCTGCGAAACGTTTTGTTCAGACACACAACGCTGTACTGTCGGATCGTCTGCCACTTGAAACATTAGAAACAGCACAAGCGACAGCATATATGGAAGAACTACGAGATACCGCTGTCCCAGAGTTCCGAGAAGATATTGAATGGCGGCAACGCCGTATTCAATTTATGAATGCAGTACTCCATTTTGAATCAATGAGCGATGAGCGTCGGCTTACCAACTTCTTGGATTATCAGAAGTTGCTCACCAATATTGATGAACTCGACGATAAGACCGAACAGTTGACCTTAATGACGTTACACGCAGCGAAAGGAACAGAATTCCCGGTCGTTATCATTCTCGGCATGGAGGAGGGAAGTTTTCCGATGTGGAAGCAAAATATCACAGAAGCAGAAATTGAAGAGGAGCGTCGGCTTTTTTATGTTGGTATGACCCGAGCACAAGCGCAGCTTTATCTGTCGTCCACGGTCTATCGTACTGGCGATCGGGATCGCTCTGTGTCAATGTTTGTTCGTGAGGTGCCGTCTAACTATGTGATCAAGTGGCCTAAGCCGAAGGGCAGATAGGAGATCAACTGCATGTCTATGATTAAGGCTGTAGATTGCAGTTAATGATTATTGATCTGGACGGATTTTATCCCAATCCCAAAGCAGAATCGTGCCATCAGCACTCCAACTGGCAAAGGTTTTACCATCCAGTGAAAACGTAACTACATTAACTTCTTCTGTATGCCCCACAAGCGTCATAAGTTGCGTAGCAGTGGCGACATCCCACAACTGTACGCTACCACTAATACATCCGCTTACCAGCGTTTTCCCGTCAAGCGAAAATGCCAACGTCTGTATCGTCCGGTGGTCTCCTTGGAAAGTTGCTAATTCACGGTTTTGAACCACATCCCACAACAAAAGTTCATCCCACCCACCACTTGCGAGTAGACTTCCATCCGGTGAAAACGTGATTGCTCGTACATCGTGTTTATCACCAATAAGCGTAGACAACAACTTGCCATCAATCGTATCCCACAAGCGAATTGCGTCATTGGGACCCACACTCGCAAGGGTTGTGCCGTCTGACGAAAACGCAACCATTTTGGAGATTCTAACACCAACCCTAAGCGTTGTGAGCAAATCGCCGCTTCGGACATCCGACCACCAAATCATTGTCTGAGGATACCCAGCACTGGCGAGTGTGCGTCCATCCGGTGAAAACACCAGTGTTGTTGGAGTCTCCATGCGGTTATGGTGAATCAATACCTGTTCCGCAGCACCAATATCCCATAAATGGATTGTATCCTTAGAACTCCCAATGGCGAGTGTGTGTCCGTCTGGTGAGAACGCCAATGTCGTCGGGGTCCCCATACCTTTAGGACGAATCAACATCTGTCTTTCAGGACCGGTGTCCCACAAATGGATCGTATCGTCAGCGTTTCCAGTGGCAAGTATCTGACTATCCGGTGAAAACGCTAACACAGTTCCAACACGTTTATATCCTATAGCGGGAAAGCGTTGGCCGCCGTTAGTCGTATCCCAAACCCGGATTGTGCCATTCCGGCTCACAGTCGTAAGTGTTTTGCCATCCGGTGAGAACGCCATGGTATCAACCTGCCCTGGATGTTCTTTGGGAAACATAGTGGTATCAATGTCGTCGTCGGAATCCAAATCCAACCACTCAACTGCCTCTGAATCCCCGCCAACAGCGAGTTTGGTGCCATCTGGTGAAAATGCTAACGCGTCAACCGACCAGTTATGCGAATGATGTTCATATTTGACTTTACCGGTCTTTATATCCCACACAAGTAAGGTTGGCCACTCAGTCCCACCACTGGCAATCATTTTTCCATCCGGTGAGAACACCAATTCAGTGATGAAATTATTAACATTCTTATGCTTAAGGAAGGTATTCCAAAGTTCGCCAGTTTCTGGATTCCATAAACGTACCGTCCTGTCTGAACT
>JAKZUG010000720.1:0-3809 GCA_047516705.1 Candidatus Poribacteria bacterium
CCCCATTCACGGGCATGCGAATTACCCACTGCTGGGACATTGAATACGAACAAGCACAAGCGATCGCTGCAACTTACGGTTGCACAGCTGTCAAGAATTTCGATGACATGTTGGGAAAAGTAGATGGCGTGATCTCCGGCGGTTATTATAATCATCCGTGGAACCACATCCTCCACGAACCGTATCTTGAAGCAGGTTTGCCAAATCTGATCAATCGTCCGTTTGTAAACTCGCTTGTCAAGGCGAAGCAGATGATTGAACTCGCACAAAAGAGCGGTGCGACGATCCTTGCACCGTCAAGCCATGAGCATAACGATGCCATCTCACGCGCCAAGGCATGGGCAAGCGATAAACAAGTTGTCTGCTACACAGCAACCAATTCGTTTGACGACTATCCCACACACGGAATTCATGGTGTCTATATGGTCTGTAAAGCGATCGCAGAAGCTGGAAACTCAGTTGTGTCCGTCGCGTACCGAGCAGACAGTTGGCATAGTCCACCCGGGGTCATCACCTTGGAGCATGTTGACAACAACGGACGACAATTCTACGGGACACTTCATCAAGTGAGCGGTTCATGGGGAACAGTGCAAATTCACACACAGGAAGCTTATGGTGGCGAGAATTTTAGAATCCACACCGGCACCGGCTACCCCTACGACAAGACAGAAATCTGGTTGCCGACGATTTGGGATTTCCAGAACATGGCATTACACAACGAGATGCCGCAGACGTTCGATCAGATTTTGCACAAGACGAATGTTTTTCTCGCAGGATGGAAATCAATTCTGGAAAGTGACGGCAAACCTGTGAAATTAACAGATGTTGCCGAGGAGTGGACGGCACCGGCTGAACTCCCGAATCACCCTGATCACAACACGGTCTCACTATTTCGGAAAAAGTTCGGGGATGCTTCAATATAGAACACAGGATAACGTGAGTTCGATAAAAGGCTTCTACTTGTAGCACAAAGTGTTAATTTGCGCGGAATACGCCACAAACTAACAGTTTGTGCTACAATTTATGTCTTTGACACGCGAAAATGGAACCTTTAGACGGACGAAATGTTTAAGTCGAACTGACGTTAGGATAGTATCACAGATCAAGCAGGATTTTGGGAGGGCAGTTTTGATGCCAACAAAATCTTTGTGCCATTATCCACTGAATTGGCAATAAATAAAGTGAAGTGGTACAATTGCTGCACCACTTCACTTTAATACTATATAACAGATGCGTTGGTGAAAACCGTGATTTGAACTAAGAGCGAAATCTAATGCGATGCCTTGACACTTGCCCACGTGGTTGCGAGTTTATCAGCAGGATCTACGGGGAGAGCAGTTAGGTCTTCCATGCTCTGTTTAATATCGGCTTCCGACAAAGCGCGATCCCATACGGTAACCTCATCAATGGCTCCGTTGAACTTTTGTCCGGTCGCACCCCATGAGCCGACCATCGTATCGCCTGCTGTCCCAAGGTATTCAATCCCAGCCTTGCCTGCATCCTCTGCCACAGACTTACCATCAATGTAAATCTGTCGGGACTTGCCTTTTACATCCAGCCAGAAAGTGATATGCGCCCACTTGTCGGTTTCAACTGCAGCGGGAGCATCAAGGTCATTGCCATAAAACCCCATACGGACAGTACCATTGTTATAAATACGGTAGTGCAGGCTCGTGTTTGCGGCATTGACCTGTGTCTGTGAGAAAACACACTGTTGGTCACCTCCGCTCAACGCGGGTTTAATCCACATGGTCACAGTAAAACTCTTTTCGTTGAGTTCAATATAAGGAGCCTTGACCTCACCGGCTTCAGCGAACTCCAAGGCTTCTCCAAATTTACCATCAACCCAATCAACTTTTCCGACGAGTTCTGCGTCGTTCCCTTGTGGGGAAAGATCTTCTATCGCATCTCCCTTGCCTTCATTGAGCGACAAATACAGCAGCAGCTCGTCATCCTTTAGATCCAACGCCGTGGCACTGAAAGGCATCAGTATCAATCCAGCGAGGATCAAAAGGGACAGTAGTATCCGATATATCATAATAAGTTTCTCCTTTAATTTAATATAGGTGTAAGTGAAGTTTCTCCAACTAATTTCATACCTTTTCAGGTTAACGCAAAAATTCGGGAATGTCAAGATTTGTTTTCACTGTGCAAAGTGTTCCGCCCAAAACTTCGTGGATAACACGTTAGCGTATCATCAGTTAGACGTAAATAGGCGATTCCAGTCGTGATGAGACTTAGCAATACTATCAGGTTTTGCCCGACTCCGAGCGACAAAACCCGGAACTTGTGAGCGACCGGTCGGTAAACCAATTTGACTGTAGCGCGTATCAACGCTCCAACGGACAATGTCAGAGCGATTCGGGAGACCACGATGGACAACCCGTTCACTCGTTAGCAAGACATCCCCCCCATCAAGTTCAGCGGTGAAGATATCGCCGGGAGGCAATTCCATATCGCTGATCCCCTTGCCACCCGTATGTCCCGGTGTCGGATCTTGGTAGTTGTGGTCAATCAGATTGAAGCGGTGTGAACCCCTAATAAGCTGCATGCACCCACTCTCCACAGTCGCCCGGACGAGCGGAAGCCAGACATTGACAACCAATGTTTCACCTGCTTCTTCCGGTATGAGATACGCTAAATCCTGATGCCACGGGATGACCGTAATATCTTGGTTTGGCAATTTGGCACGGTAATTAAACTGCGGATGCGCTAACACCTCCTCACCGATAAGGGACGCGACAACATCAAGGAGTGTAGGGGCGGTTCTGAGCGTGAACATCCCAGCAGTGCGAATTTTCTGGTCGCGGAAAAAGTGCTGCCATATCCAATTCGCGTCAGAACAAGCATTTGATACCCGCGCCAATCGTGTTTCAAACGGCTCCGCATCATAAGTGTCTGACGGGTCAAGGATCCCATGTTTGACTGCCGCCTGCACAGCAGCATCAACCCGTTGCGCCAACTCATCAATCAATGGTTGAAGTGCCTGATGTGGGAGTACGTCGCGAATTAACAGAAAACCGTCCTCGTGGAATTGCTGCTTCTGTTGTGCTGTGAGCTCGACCTGATTGTGTTGTATAGACATTGTGATTCTCCGATTTGACCTATGAAACAGGTTGGATCGCAACGGCACTGCCAATTTCACTCGATTTCATCGCTGCATCAAGCATCTGCATCAGCATTACCGCCTGCGAACCTGAATTCAGTGGCGCATCCTTTTCGCGAATTGCGCGAATAAACTCTCGCGCCTGAAGTGTTATCTCATCTGCCTTTTGTGGCGGTGGTTTCATCAGTTTGACCTTAACACCGTCCGGAGTTCCGACAAGTAGTTTTCCGTTTTCCAGCCCTGCCTTCGTGCCGTAAAGATGAAACTCCTGAATCTCACTCTTGACAAGGTCGCTTCCGGCTGCTGGGGTGTGCCGGTTTGTCGTATTCAGCGAGAACGCGACTGCAAAGTGTAAGGTACATCCGTTCTCAAACCGCACAAACCCGCACGCCGCATCATCTGCTGTGTAGGTTTGCTCCGGAGGTGCGAGATGAGAAAATGTACAGTATAGTCCAGCCATAACCTCAGTCGGACGTGGACAACCCATCATAAACCAGACATTATCAATCGCGTGAATACCGAGGTCAAGTAAAACGCCGCCACCCTTTGCTTTATCATGCCGCCATCCGCGTGCAGAACACCACCTCGTGCGTATCCATCGGGTTTCGGCGTAGTACACGTCGCCAAGCTCACCAGTTTGCACAAGCCTGCGCCCCTCCATCAACTGGGACGTGAAACGCGATTGTCGGACAAACATATAGGT
>JAKZUG010000721.1:0-4016 GCA_047516705.1 Candidatus Poribacteria bacterium
CTTTTTAAGTGTGCACACACTGCGTGATGATACGGCACGCCTATAGGAGAACAATTGATGTCAAAAACATATCGCATTGGCTTCGCGTCCCTTGTACATGATCATGTTTGGGGTGAGCTTCCCCATTGGAAGGCACATCCGAACGTCGAAATCGTCGCAGCAGGTGATGTCAATGCGGAATTACGTACACAATTTAGTAACGAAACTGGTATTGAGAACATTTATAACTCTTGGCAAGAGATGTTAGAAAAAGAGGAATTGGACATTGTCCAAGCATCAGCCGAGAACAGTGCTGGAGCCGACATCGTTGAAGCTGCAGCAGCAAAAGGTGTCCACGTCATATCTGAAAAGCCGATGGCTGCGCGTCTGTCGCAAGCGGACAGGATGGTTGCTGCTGCCGAGAATGCTGGCACCCTACTGATGGTGAATTGGCCCACGGCGTGGAGCCCAGTACTCAATACCGCGATGAACCTCATCCAAGACGGGGCAATCGGGGATGTTTTTTACTTTAAGTGGCGTTCTGCGCACAACGGACCTAAGGAAATCGGATGCTCTCGTTATTTCTATGAATGGCTCTACGATGAAGAGAAAAATGGTGCGGGTGCGTTGATGGACTATTGCTGTTATTGTGCTGATATGTGCGCCTATCTCCTTGGTCTTCCAGAGCAAGTGACGGCTTTTCGCGGCACTTTTGTCAAAGACTATCCAATTCCTGATGATAACGCAGTCATCGTCATGAAATACGGGAACGCTTTCGGAATTACAGAAGCGTCTTGGACGCAAAAGGTCGGTTATGTTACGCCGAATCCAGTGGTTTACGGGACTGAAGGGGCTTTGATGGTAAGTGGTAACGAAGTACACCTGCATCCAGCCGGTGGTGATGCCAAAGTCGTACCCCTTGATCCACTCCCAGAAGGCAAACGAAACGCGGCGGAATACTTCATCCACTGCTTAGAGACAGGTGCACCTATTGAAGGCTTGTGCAGTCCTAAGATAAGCCGAGATGCCCAAGAAATCCTTGAAGCAGGGTTGGTGTCAGCAGATAGTGGTCAGGTTGTGAACTTACCGATGTCCTAAATTTCTATAGGTTACGAGACCGTACCTACAACAGTGGAGAAATAACACGCAATGAGCAGTAGAGTTCCGATTGCATTACAATTGTATTCTGTCAGAGAAGATTGTGCCCGCGACTTATCTTATACGCTCCAAGCAGTCGCGCAGATGGGCTATGAGGGAGTTGAGTTTGCTGGCTACTATGACCGGACTGCCGAAGAATTACGAGAGATGTGTGATGACCTTGGATTGAAAGTTGCTGGGACACATACGGGGTTGAACACACTTCTCGGTGATGAACTTGCCAAGACGGTTGCCTTCAATCAGGTGCTCGGCAATCCATATCTGATTGTGCCGGGATTACCTGAAGAGTACCGAAACTCACAGCAGGCATGGCTTGAGACAGCAAAACGCTTCAACGGCATTGCCGAAAAGATTGCTGACCAAGGGATGTTTACGGGTTACCACAACCACACCGTTGAATTTCAATCAATGGAGGGTAAAGTTCCCTGGGATACGTTCGGCAGTAACACCCGTGATGATGTTGTGATGCAAATTGACATCGGTCATACACTTCGCGCCGGTTCCGACCCTGTGTCTTTTATTGAACGCTACCCGGGCAGATCGAAACTGGTGCATATTAAAGAGTTTTCCGCCACGAATGACAAAGCACTCATCGGTGAAGGCGAAATCCCTTGGGACGCTGTGTTCAATGCTTGTGAAACCGTTGGTGGCACCGAGTGGTACATTGTCGAACAGGAGAGTTATCCGTACCCGCCTATCGAATGTGCTGAACGTTGCATTGACGCTCTACGAAAGATGGGGAAAGTTTAGATTTGCTTGCATCCGACGGTCGCGCCGATACTGTTGAAACAGACCTTTTGCTCTGGTGGGAAGACTTCTACGTCCCCGTTTTCGAGTATGTGCTCCCGAAAATAGGGACCTTGGAAGGGAAAAAGGTACTGGAATTGGGCACTGGGACAGGCGGAACAGCGACCCTGTTAGCGAAACGGGGTGCATCTGTCGTTGGGATTGATCTACTGCCTTTTCGACTTGCTGAAGCACAGGCGCGGGCAGCGGAACACAACGTTGTCGAGTCCGTTGACTTTGCACTGATGGATGCGATGCACCTCGCGTTTCCAGACAATACCTTTGACTTTATTATCTCGAAATCTGTGTTGGTGTTTACAGAACATGCACAGACTGCTAAAGAGTGTTACCGCGTTCTCAAACCCGGGGGAAAGGCGATTTTCATTGAAAATATGCGCTATCACCCGATGGTATGGCTTTATCGCAAAGTATTTCTGAAGTATTCCGGCAAGTTGCGCTATTTCTCAGTCCGAGATATTGAGACAGTCGGTGCTGAATTTGAGAAGTTGGAACATCGTGAGTTTCATCTCTCCGCGGTGAGCGCACTGTTCTGGCAGAAGTGCATCTCTGTGCCAGCATTTTATCGATTGACTCTCCGTTTTCTCAAAGTGATTGATACATCTCTCCTTAAATGCCTCCCCTTCCTTAAACGGCTATGCTGGATCACAGCGATGATCTGCCACAAAGATTAGTGCTCTGTCCATCGTGGCTATCCGTATTTTAACCAATTGTCAAAGAGCGGCTTGAGTTGATCGGGAAGACTGTCTAAGAAAGCGGGTTCGTTGAGCCACTCTTGACTGGTTAGACTCTGCGGATTCGGGGGTTCGTTTTCTGGTGGTGCTGTGAGGATAGCATAGTGAAGCGTCTGCCGTTTTGACCCGTCAAGGTTGTAGCCTTTGTGAAGCAAACTTGAATTGTAAAAGACGATATCACCGGCTTTCAACTTGACTGTGAGTTGGTTGGGCATTGCTGCTTTTGGTGTTTGCTGTAGAACTGTGCGTTCAGCCTCTGTTAGTTCGCGTCGATGGCTACCGGGTACGATGTAAAGGGTCTCATCGTCATAGAGGGCACCGTTGAGTTGAACGTGGCTCCTGAGTCGATTGAGAAGGGTTTCAATCGGCACTTCCCCATCGGGTGAGGCATCCCGATGCCAATTGATATGATACGGTTTCTGTTCGGAACTGACGAGAAGGGTACAGAGGTGATACTTTAACCTTTTGCCAATCAGTGCTTCGATAACATTCAGTATTTGTGGGTGTGCAAGTGCGTCCACAAGTGCTCGCTCACGAATGCTTGGGTGGAAAATGTTGTTGACACCCCAGATATCGTCGCGTTCTCCATCTATGTAGCGTAGATGTTCGGCGTGTAGGCGTTCAATTCGGCACTTGTGGAGTATCCGATCAATAGCACTTCGATAGGTTTGGATGTCGGTTTCGGAGAGTGCCCCCTTACGAATGATATAGCCATTTTCAATGAAGTCGTTGATTTCTGAGGATGTTAGCATTTTAGTTTCCTCACGATAAGATAGTAGTCTCTAAAAGGAGTCGTCCGGGTAGTAAAGGTCATTAAACTCAATTTCATTTCCATCCGGATCAAAGATGAAGAAAGCCCGGCATTTACCTCGCGGGTCATCAAAATCAAAGGGTCCACGAGTCCGATAAGATAAGGAAGCAAATTGTTTGACGAGTTGGTTAATCTGCTCGGTGCTTGTTACAAAGGCGAAGTGCATCGGACCGCCAGCATCATGTCCTTGCGACCCGGCTTCTTTGAGTACCAAATGTCCACTTTCCAAGTAGATATAAAGCTGCCGATTGTTGCGTTCTACCACTTCAAATCCGAGCAAATCTTGATAGAATTCCGCTGCATGTTCAAGGTTTGCGACTTTAACAAAAACTTCACCAATTCCGTAATAACCGTGCATCGCGTGTTCCCTCCGATATTGTGTTATTGCGCATAGGTGTCAATTTAAGAAGAAAACGACAGCCTTGGTCTCCAGAAGCGGTAAGCGTAGTTTTCAACTGCGCCGGATCTTAGGCATAAACTTGTATACCGCAAAACCCTCTTGAGTCCCATAGGGACGGCATGTTTATAGC
>JAKZUG010000722.1:0-4619 GCA_047516705.1 Candidatus Poribacteria bacterium
AGCAGCAACCCAGAACCTATAGTTATGGCGGTGGCTATAGTTTCGCAGAAGGTTGGAACGGGACGCTGGAGTTAACGGATAGCAACTTTCTCTTTAAGCGGAACATCCGAGGGTACTTCCGCAGTAGATTAGGGTGGCGAGATGAATTAGGTTACCTCCTTGATGCCAGACTCACCGAGCCGTGGTTGATTAGCCGAATGCGGGGCACCTTACAGGTATCTGCCAAGAAGTTAGAGGTAGATGACAATGTTCGCGCACTTCAAGGGAGTTTCATCCTCAGTAGGAAATTAGGCGAATCGCATCATTTGGATTTACGATACAGTTACCGGAACTTGAACCAACCTGTTCCACCGATGATGCAAGGGACATCGCTGGAGATCGGCTTACCTGCGGAACAGAACCCATTCCGCACAACCGTGAGTAGCCTACGTTTCTCTTGGACTTACGATGGTCGTGTGCGCTATCTGAATCCTATAGGCGGCATGTTGAACGAGATCACGCTTGAATATGCCGGTGGCTTCTTGCAAGGCGAAACCAGTTTTATTAAAGGGACAACGGATACCCGATATTACCAAAAACTCATCGGCAGTCTTGTGTTAGCGACCGCAGTTCGATGCGGTATCACTACCGGCTTGGGTTCAAATCGCCGCGCGGAACTTATCTCTTTTGAGCGGTTTTGGGCAGGCGGCAGCACGACGGTTAGAGGCTACGCCGAGCGTTCCCTCGGTCCCGAAGATATCACAGGGACCTATCGCGGTGATGTCCAATTTATTTTTAATACGGAGTTACGCTTCCCAATCTATTCGGTGGTCCGCGGTGCCTTCTTTTTTGATGCTGGCAACGTCTGGGGTTCACTGGAGGATATTGAGGGTAGCTCGGCGAGTTTGCCGTCCGCTGTCGGTGCAGGACTCTATTTGGATTTTGGTGCGCTCACAGTCGGGCTTGACTATGCCATCCCACTCGTATCCGTTCCGAGTTCACCGGATACAAGAAGGGCACATTTCCGCCTCGGTAGCACCTTTTAATGGCTGTCAGCAATCGGCTATTAGCCTTCAGCAAGAGGCGTTAGATATACCTAAAACCTTTTAACTGGCGGCTGATGACTGACTGCTGACCACTATACTATTCTGATTCCCCGTACGGTTTTCCTAATGCGAGGGGTGCCTCGGCACGTCCAACAAATCCCGCCATGACCGCTAAGCAGAGGACATAAGGCAACATCAACCACAACTGGTAAGGGATGCCCCACCCCAGTGCTTGGAACCGAGCATCCAGTGCCAACCCGAGTCCGAAGAGTAACGCAGCACCGCACGCCTTCACAGGATGCCATTTTCCAAAGATAACGATCGCCAAAGCAATGAACCCGCGTCCGACTGTCATCCCGGGTGTAAAGTAGGGGACATCGGCAATGGAAAGATATGCACCTGCCATACCCGCCATCGCCCCTGCAAATAGCAAGCAGAACGTTCTTAAACGGAGCACATTAGAGCCAGTAGTGGCGATCGCCTTCGGATGCTCGCCACAAGCACGTATCCTGAGCCCCAGTTGCGTGTGGTAGAGGAAAAAATAGACACAAGGCATCAGCAGGAACGTGATGTAGACGAGAATATTGTGTGAAAACAGGGCTCGTCCCACATAGGGGATTTTTGAGAGCAGTGGGATGTTGATTTGCGGGAACGCTGGCACGCCTTGTGCGATTCCGGTTACGCCGAAGAGCCGTTGATAGATGACCTCCGTCAAACCTAATGCCAAAAGCGTCATCGCTGTGCCGATGATAACTTGATCGCCACGGAGCCTGATGGCACACAACGCAAAGAGCGCGGCAGCAATAAGACCGCTGAGACCTGCCATCAAGAGTCCGAACCACGGTGCGAACACCGCGAATTCTGCCATGTAAAAGGAACCTACCATCCCAAAAAACGCGCCGATGAGCATCATACCTTCAATGCCGATGTTCAGCACACCGGCACGTTGGGAGATCACTTCACCTAAAGCTGCAAGCAGGAGCGGCGTCGCCCCGCGAATCGTTGCCGAAAGAATCTCTTCAAACATATTTTTAATTATTGGGTTTTTGTTCGTTTTTCTCATGCCCCATACGCTATTCGCTATGGGGACCCCTGTCGAAAAACGGTTCTTTCTTAGATTGTTACGATATTGAAAATAAGTACGTTATTTGTTCTCTTACAAAGCACGCCTACCGGTATAGGGTCGATTTTAAACCACTCCATAGGTGTTAATTTTACAAAAAACGACAACTTGGGTCCCCAGGTCTGGTAGACGCTGTTTGAAACCATGGCGGGTCTTAGGCACAAACCTTGTATATGCCAAAGCCCTCTTGAGTCCCGTAGGGACACCATGTTTATAGAAAAGTTTCCTCCCACGCCGCTTAGCCCTGTAAGGGCGGCATGTTTATATCTATAGCGCTAAGACGCTATCAAAACCTCTAAATTGACCTTATGGATCGATTTTAAACCCTCCTACTTAGCATGCGAAGTTGCCCGCTTTCGGAAAAGCCGCACAGAACTATAGCCGATAACAAAAAGCAGGATTGTTGCTTGCATCACAAACGTCACTTTATCAGAAATGCCTACCTGCCGCTGCATACTGTATGAACCGGTCGATAACGCGCCAAACAGCAACGCAGCAGCAACCGTTACCAACGGATTCAACTTCGCCAACAGTGCAACAGCAATTGCTGTATAGCCGTATCCAGGTGAGAAATTAAGAAAAAGTCGACGGGTCAGTGCTGTCAGTTCAATCGCTCCGCCGAGCCCTGCGAGTGCACCGCTAATGAAAAAGACGCGGAGGGTGTTATGCATAATCGAAATCCCTGCTGCTTCCGCCGCAGCCGAGCCTTCTCCTACAGCGCGGAGTTGATACCCAAACGCTGTCCGAAAGAGGATAAACGTAAGGATAATCGCCAATACGACAGCGATAACGATGCCGAGGTGGACACGATGCGGAGGGAACAGTCGAGGCAGAAATACCCACTTGACGATCCGATCGCTCTGCGGGCCGCGTTGCGCTGCTTCCTGTAAGGGCCCGCTATCTATCATCAGACTCACCAACTGAATAGCGACGTAGTTCAACATAATCGTACTGATGACTTCGTTGACACCGCGCGCCACCTTGAGAATCGCGGGGATAAGTCCCCATATCCCGCCTGCAAGTATAGCAATACCGAGAGACATTGGCACTGCAATCCAAGGGGTTTCAGGAAAGAACGAAGCCAGTCTCGTCCCAAACCACGTCGCTGCTAACGCACCCATCAGGAACTGCCCTTCAGCACCGATATTCCAAATCCCACACCGAAACGCCATCGCAACAGAGAGCCCTGTCATCAGAAACGGGGTGCTTTTCACCAATGTTTCTCCGAATTTCCTACCATTACCGAAGGCACCACTCACCGCTGCTTGATAAGCATCTAACGGGTTATAGTTGCAGAGCAGCATTATAATGGCGTTTGTGACAAACGCGCTGGCGAGAATTAGAACCGGTGTCACCACCCAGTGAATGTTGATTCTTTTGAATAGGTTGGCTACTTTTAACATCATGTTCTGACATCTCCCACACCTAAAGGAGTGGGGTTCTTTGATTCTTGTTTCACCATCTAACGCCTCCCGCTGTGGAGGTCTTACTCAGACTCCACAAGCGTTTATTCTCTCCGTTTGTCCAACGGCGAGTAGTCTTAAGTTCTTAGCAGCATTAACATCACGATCTTCTGTGAAACCACAACTTTGACAGTGATATTCTCTCTCTGCTAATGACAACTCTTTTTTCTTGTTTCCACAACTACTACACATTTTACTTGACGCGAAAAACTGAGGGGCTTCCACGACAGATATACCTAACACTTCTGCTTTAGATTTAAGTTTAGACAGAAAACCGCCTAACGCACTATCTGATAACGCTTTGGCAAGATTCCTGTTCTTTAACATGTTAGTTATCTTTAACGTCTCAATACCAATAGCACTCGCATTTCTGACAACCTCTGTAGTAGCTTTATGATGAGCATCTTCTCTAATACAAGCGACACGATAATGAATTCTTTCTAACTTGCGTTTCTGTTTAAACCAGTTATTAGAAAGATACTCTTTCTTACTCAATCTACGTTGTTCTCTCTTGAGTTTCCGCTCATAACGTTTCAATGGTCTTGGGTTCTCATATTGCTTACCATTATCAAGCGTAGCTAACGAGTTGATGCCTACATCTATGCCAACGACAGGGAGCCCACGTGTGTCTCGTGGGACATTCGGCGTTCCTGTGTCTACTGTTATAGACGCAAACCAACGATGCGCACGTCTTGATATTGTAACCTTAACAATCTCACCTTCAAAACGCAACTTCTCAAACATACGAACCCAACCAATCTTAGGTAACTTTATGCGATTGCCTTTGATTGTAACTGTGTTAGGATCCGTACTATAAGACTGACCATGACTACGTTTCTTATACTTCGGAAAATCGTTCTGACCCTTACGCCAACGAGATATAGCATCGCCAAGATTCTTGATACCAAATACAGCAGCACGCTGATCCATATCCCGCGACCACTCTATGTGTACTGCCATCGGAAATTTAGACCACTCTCTAAACCAAGATTGTGCTATAATACAATC
>JAKZUG010000723.1:0-4709 GCA_047516705.1 Candidatus Poribacteria bacterium
GTCGGTGTCAGTTCCATCTGTAGCAGTTCCGGGACAATGTCACATCCAGCAATAAGGTTGGGGAGCCCGCTCCGGTTTAGAGGGGTCAACGCCTTGATGATGTGCCAATTGAGGGTCGCCGTGCGAAAGAGAATAATCATCGGAGCACCAATACATGTTGCCTCAAGCGTCGCTGTGCCGGAAGTAACCAACAACAAAGATGAGGCACGCATCACTGGATAGGTCTGATTTTCCACAATCTTAATGGACGGGATCTCAGCACCTAACAGTTTCCGCTGGTGTTCCGCAATGAGTTCACGTGATATTCCTGGTGCTAATGGGAGAATCCACTGCGCGTTCGGATAGACCTTGGCAATGTTCGCAGCGGCTTTTAGCATGACCGGCAAAATGTGACGGATTTCGGAACGACGACTCCCCGGCATCAATCCGATAATAGGAGCCTCGCGATCGTCTCCCGTTTCACAGATATTAAGGCTTTCGCGTGCCGCCTGCGTGCTGAGGGAGGTCTTGGCAAAATCAACAAGGGGATGCCCGACAAATTCAGCGTTTGCCCCAGCGTTTCGGTAAAATTCTGTCTCAAAAGGGAAGATCGCAGCGACGACGTTTGTCCACTTCGCCAACTTCCGCGCACGGTTCGCACGCCATGCCCACGCCTTCGGTGGAATGTAATAGACAACTGATACACCATGCCGCTGCGCGAATTTTGCTAACGGCATATTAAACTCAGCAAAATCCACAAGGAGGAGCACATCGGGGTGTTCCTCACGAATACGCCGTTTCAGATATGCTTGTTTCCGAAGGAACATTGGTAGGACAGTGATAACATCGGCAAATCCCATGACAGCGGAATCTCGGATGTGAAGGTCAACCTTCACTGATGCCGCTTCCATCTGGTCGCCACCCATGCCGAAGAGTGTTATATCGGGACACAGTGCCTTGAGTTGCCGGGCAACATGAGAAGCATGCAGATCACCAGAGGGTTCTCCAGCAACAATCATAATTTTCGGCTTTCGGCTTTCGGCTTTCGGCTTTCGGTAAAAAGATGTTTGTGGCATCAGCAAATATTGTAACTCCCACAAGAATCTACTGACAGCCAACGGCTGACGACTGACAGCCATTCTACGGCATCATTCCCGGCACCTTCAGTCCATCGGTTTCATTGAAACCGAACATCAGATTGAGATTCTGCACAACAGCACCAGCAGCACCTTTACCGAGGTTATCAATCGCTGCCATCGCGACGACGCAGCGGGTCCGCGTATCCACTTCAAGCCCAACATCGCAATAATTACTACCGAGTACCGCCTTTGTCTCCGGGTATGTACCCGACGGAAGCACCCGAACAAACGGTTCATTCTCGTAAAAACCTGAATATATGCCGAGGGCTTCTTCAGTAGACATCTCCTCGGTGAGACGCATATAGACAGTACTGAGGATACCCCGTGTCATCGGGACAAGGTGCGGCGTAAACGTCACACGAACCGGTGCCGATGCAACAGCACTCAATTCCTGTTCAATTTCCGGTGTATGCCGATGCACACCGATGTTGTAGGCGACAACGTTAGATTCTCGATTCGGATAGTGGGTATTTTCACGCGGTTTCGGGCCGGCACCCGAAATGCCGGATTTGGAGTCAACAATGATGGAGTCCAATTCCACGACACCTTGAGCGACTAATGGTATCGCCGCAAGTGTAGCACTTGTCGGATAACACCCCGGATTTGCAACAAGTTGGGCAGTACGAATTTTGTCACGATACCGTTCCGGCAACCCATATACCGCCTGCGGCATCAGTGCCGGACTTGTATGTTCAGCGTGATACCACGCTTCGTATGTTTCGGCATCCTCAAGGCGATAGTCAGCACTGAAATCCACGACACGTAAACCTTGTGCCAGAATTTGTGGCACGAACGACATCGCGACTTTGTGCGGAACAGCGAGGACAACGACATCCACTCTCTCTTTGAGAGAATCAAGGTCTAAGGGTTCAAACTTGGACGATAGAAACCCGCGGAGGTTCGGGAGTACACTGTCAATACACTGACCCGCGTAAGTTTCAGACGTGCAAAGTGCTACCTGTAACCCTCCAGAGTGGTTCGCGAGAAAGCGTAACAACTCACTGCCGCTATATCCTGATGCACCAACAATTCCAATTTTTATCATTTACATCTCACCACGTGTTTATTACTACGAAGTTATAAATTATGTAGGAATTTTACCACATTTTGAGAGTAAAGTCAAATTGTGCCTTTAGTCCCAAGTCCCTTCAGTTTTCAATTTATCGCCTATCCTCCTTCGCTAGCGATGTCTTCAACCGTGCTACGAATCACTGACTGCTAACAACTGACAACCATTTTGCTGACTGCTGACTGCTGATGGCTGAATGCTTCAGAAATAAATTGACAGCGCAACGCATGCACGGTAAAATATAGCAACTTTCGGCTTACAAGTCACGCCGGAAAACGAAAGAAGGAGCTACTATGAAATTTGCACGATATGAATTAAATGGCACAATCGGTTACGGCATTGTTTCAGGAGAAAATCTGAACTTACTATCGGGATGCCCATTTGGTGAATATAGCGAAACAGGCGATACTGTGGCATTAGGGGATGTCCAACTCCTCGCGCCGACAACACCGACAAAAGTGTTGGCTGTCGGCTTGAATTACCGGAGTCATTTAGGTGGAGCTCCGGAACCACAAAACCCCGAGATCTTCATCAAAACGCCTTCCTGTATCAACAACCCAGGCGGCAACATTGAACTACCAGATGGCGATGATGAAGTGCACGCCGAAGGCGAGCTTGTCGTCATTATGAAGGAACAGACCCGGAAAGCAACACCTGAAGAAGCCGCCGCCAACATCTTAGGCGTAACCTGTGGCAACGATGTCAGCGCACGTACATGGCAGAGCAACGACTTACAGTGGTGGCGCGCCAAAGCATCCGATACCTTTGGACCCATAGGTCCCGTTATCGTCACTGATCTTGATTATACCGACGCGCAATTGGAGACCCGTATCAACGGCGAAGTCGTTCAGAAGCAGACAACCGCAGACCTTATCTTTCCAGTGACAACCATTGTCAGTTTCATTTCACAGGCAATAACCCTTGAACCA
The DNA here is from genome assembly GCA_047516705.1 of Candidatus Poribacteria bacterium. GTDB lineage: Bacteria > Poribacteria > WGA-4E > WGA-4E > WGA-3G > WGA-3G. The sequence continues at coordinate 3,117 of JAKZUG010000723.1, forward strand.
GGGGACGCAATCTTTACCGGCACCCCCGGCACAACGACTGCATTGAAAGCCGGTGATGTCGTTGAAATTGAGATTGAGGACATCGGGGTTCTGAAAAATAACGTCGTGGCACAGTAATTTCGGCGCAGCTTGTAAGTTTCCGAACTTGCTCTAAAAAGAAAGTCCGTAAGAGTGCTTTCCAATCCCTTTGCTGGCGAGGTTTCTAACCTCGCCCTGTTCCAACAAGATATGAGAACGCGCAGCTCTCATACAACGTGTCAGTGGAAATTGTGTGTATAATTCAACTTCGCACCACTTTAGAAATAAGGAGAAGGAAATGCTTTCCACATATTTATCTTTTCTGGGTAAAGTTAGCAAGTTCCCAAAGCTTGCTGCTAAAATTGCTGTGTTCATGCTGTGCCTCGGTATAGCGACGCAAGCATCAGCAGAACTGCTGTTTCACGACGACTTTGAGAAAGATAGCATCGGTAAGGAACCCGGCAAGTGGGAGGTCGGACACGACGGAGACACAACTGCGGAAGTCGTTGCCGATCCGAAAAAAGCGAGTAATAAAGTCCTGGCAACTACCGACAAAGCATCTAATGCTTCACGGCATGATGTCGGTGGATCCATCTATGTTATCGGCGATGCTGGATGGGACGATTACGTCGCCGAATGGGATATGATGTTTCCTGATGACTTCTATATGGGTGTCGTTTTCCGCTTCCAAGATGGCGAGAAGTTCTACTTGAGCGATCGGCGGCAAGGTGGCAGAGATTACCACTTTTACAAACGGCAAGGTGGTTGGGCACTTGTCCAAGGCGGACTGGTGGAAAATGACCCCGAAGTCTGGTATCGCGCACAACTGATCCTCGCTGGGGATAAGTTCACCTTCAAGTTGAAAGAGCGGAAAGACAACCGCTCGTTTGACAAAATCGACCCGGCCACAGAAGGCACAGATGGAACTTTCAAAACGGGTCAGTTCGGCAATTACGGGCTTGTTTATATTGATAACCTCTTTATCGGTGACAGCGTTGAAGACCTCGTTCTACCTGTCGCTGTCGAACCACAAGATAAGTTAAGCACGACCTGGGGCACCATCAAGGATGCCTATTAAAGATAGACGTGCTAAGGAAAGCGTGGAAGGCTGGAAGGTTGGAAGGAAGTCCCTTGACAAAATAGTTCTTCCCTTCTTCCATCCAGCCCTGCTTCCGTTTTCCATTACAAGTAATTTTGGATTTCTTTGGTCATTGCACGTAAGCGCAACCAGCGGGCGCGCTGGATATACGGGGAGAACGTTATCACTACTATTCACCTAACCGAACCGCAAGGGAAATTAAAAAATGGATTTCTTTGACCATTGCGCGTAAGCGCAACCAACGGGCGCGCTGGATATACGGGGAGAAACGTTGTTACTACGATTCATCTAACCGAACCGCAAGGGAAATTAAAAAATGTCGACTTATATTGCCCACGGTGGAAAAAACACCGTCATCACACCCGAAGAAAAACGCGCCTTGCTGCACGAAGCACTCCTCAAATTAGGCGGTATCCCGAAAAAGATTTTGGTGATCCCACCAGATATAACACGCCTCCACTCGAACGCTGGCGAAC
>JAKZUG010000724.1:0-3465 GCA_047516705.1 Candidatus Poribacteria bacterium
GAAAATCAATCCGATGACGCAGATAATTGCTGTCAAGGTACGCTTTTCACTCTTGATGGCACGTGCGAAAGAAAAATCGTGGTCAGATGGATCGGGATAGGAACGGAACTGTGGAAGGAAACGAGGCACCTGCTCTCGGTATACCTGATACACCGAACCACAAGACTCTAACAGATACGCCTCTTCTACTGCAATAATTGGAAGATATTGGAAAAAATAGCCGACAATCAGCACTGCGACAAGCCAATAGACACTCGCAACAAGACAGACCCCGAGGCTGAGCAGGAAATTGCCGAGATAGAGTGGGTTACGGACGTAACTATAGGGACCCGTCGTGACGAGGTCGCGGGCGGCACCGAGGGTTCTTGCACGCGTGGATGCCCCTGCATATCCGACTGCCCATATCCTGAGAAATTCACCCGCAACAATAAACGGCACCCCCATAACTACCGTATGCCATGCGGGTTCAGCGAAATAGAGCAGTGCCAAGATGAACGGGATCGGGGTAAAACTACGGATTTTGAAGAAGAAGTTACCAATTTTTGAGGAGATCATGTTTTCCGCAACACGAAAGCGGCGTACTTGGCTGAAGGACGTTGATCCTATTTAGGCGTGCGCCAGATCAGGATGCTTCCCACGACAGCATACAAGATGTTCACCCCCCAACTGGCGAAAAACGGGTGGAGTTTACCATTTTCACTCAGCCCTTCAAGCGTCGCGAAAGAGAGCGCCCAGTAGATGAAAGAGAGGAAAAAAGCGATGACCAATCCCGCAAAAAATCCTGCCTTGCCAAAGCGGATGGCAATTGGTGCGCCGAGCATCACGACGACAACAGCCGCGAACGGATAAGCCGTCTTATGATACAATTTCACCTGTTCCTTACGTGAAATCTGACCTGCTTCCCGTTTATACGCGATTTGTTCACGGAGTTCCTTGATAGTCATTGCCCTTGGGTCCTTCTCACTCCCGATAAAACGGGCAGGGTCTTCGTGACGTTCAATCGTATAGGTGTCGAATGTTTCATAATCAACTTCAACGCTTTGCTCAAAGTGACGGATGTATCCATCGGTGAGTTCCCAGTGTGTGGGTGTCCACGTCGCAGACTTCGCAAAAGTTATGCGATCAAGTCTGTCTTCTGCATTATATTCATAAATCGTCAGCTGGCTGATTTTCTTGGCATCTAAGGCGATTCGTTGTGAGTAAAAGACGCGGTTGTTTTTGCCTCTGAAGACCACGTTCCTGCCGCGCTTAGGTCTCACCTTATTTTGTAAGAGATGTGCTTCATGAAAGGCAGGAGACGCAACCCGATTGTAAAAAACCGCGAAGAGTCCACAGATAATGAGTGTCACGATTAGGATAGGGGCAAGGAGTCGGTAAACGCTTATGCCACCTGCCTTCATCGCTGTGAATTCGTTGCGCCTAACCATCCGTCCGAGCGTGAAAAAGACAGCGACAAAACCGGCAATTGGCACCATTTCCATAATCCGGCGGGGTGCTTGATACAAGACAATCTTGACAGCAGTGATGTAGGAGATGTCGTCTTCAAATTTCTTAAGGTCGTAATCTAACAACCGCACGATGACAATCAGCGCAATAAAGAAGATGAGGCCGACAACAAAGGCTTTGAGGTATTCGCGAAGCAGGTACCGGTCAAGAATGTTCAAGGCATGCATCCTACATCAATATTTTTAAGGTTTTGTGAGGCTGAAAACTTTGGGGGCATATAGTGCGATGACTCAGTTAAGATTCAGCTTTTCTACTAACGACCAGTGACAACTGACTGTCGCGGTCACGCCAAGCATGGATCTTCCCTTCGGCGATGACCCAGAAGTTGAAGCCAATTCCGAATAGACCGATCACAATATTGGGTAGCCACATAGCAAAGGCTGGCGGTAACATGCCATTCATGCCTGTGTTCTGACCAACTTGGAGCAGCAAGTAGTACACCACAATTACGGCTAAGCCGAGCCCAAAACCGAGCATTCTACCGCCCTTTTCCACCATCAACCCCAGTGGGATCCCTATTACACCGAGTGCAAAGCATGCAAAAGGGATAGCAAATTTTTTGTGGTATTCAACCTCGGCAGAGCGAATTTTCTGGAGAATGTATTCCGGATTTTTACTGTTTGGGACAGTGGTCCTCAATGTCCCGATGAACGCCTTGAGTTGCGAAATGTGCATTGAACGCGGGTTCTGGTTCTGAAATGCACTCCGTTCAAGATTTTCAGTCAACTGGAGTGCGAGTTGTTGTTGTTGAAATTTTGTTACACGAAACTCATCTAAATTGTTGGTTGCGGGTTCGTAAGTGAGTCCATCGTAAAGCGTGAGTATTGCCCTACCATTTTCAAAACCGAGACTGGCTTCTTGTGCATCGCTGAATCGCGGGCGCCCACTCCAGATATTATCCCAGATTCTGACGTTCAGCATGCGACCACTTTCTTTATCTGTAGATTCGTACATCCAGAGCTTACCTTCATTTTCCAACTCTTTCATGACGGTGGCTTCCTCTAAAACGAACGTGGGTTTGTGTCTGCGAATATCACGTTGGAGGGAAGCATAAGCGAGGTTTGCCCGTGGTAACGCATAGTCTATCAACCCAAGGTCAACAACGCTCAGTACTACTGCGATTCCTAAAAGAGGGAACATAAGTTGATGAAAAGCGATGCCGTGTGCCTTCATCGCGACAATCTCATTATCGGTAGAGAGCCTTCCGAGTGCAAGCAAAATCGCCACTAAAACCGCCATCGGAAGAGATAACACAACCGTCGCGGGCATCACATAGATGAGCAGCTCGACAAGGTAGAGCGGACTGACCCCTTTCTGCACAAACAATTTCGTTAACCGAAACAGGTCATTGAAGATGAGCATGAGGGTGAAGCAAATGAGTGCTATTATGAAAGGTGGAAAAAATTCTTTGAGTATATACCGTGCTAATATTCTCATATTTCTGATGTAGCCGTAAAGTTTTGCTGTAAGATGCCTCAACAATTTTATTGGCTTTACTATTATGGTACCGTAGTCCTGTTTCTATTAGTTGATCAGTGCCGAAAAAACCTTCACTGTTTTATTACAGGACTTACGAAAATTTAGACGCGATGGTAGATTTTGCTTTTTAAACCCCCTAAATCCCCCTTATCAGGGGGACTTCTGAACGTGCTGCGTAAGTCCTATTATTAGTTGATTTGCGCCGAAAAATCTTCATTTTTTCGTAAGGTCCATAATTACGATACATTAGTGCTCACGAAGACATCATGCTATCAAAGTAGAATCGTCGTTACATTACATTGCACGTGTGGCTTTTCACAGAGGTTACAATCCTATCAGCAACCGAAATATAGGATTGCAAGTTAGTAGAAACACACTATATTTAATTTGAAATTATGTTTCAGAGATGTTATTATATCATCATGACACTTACGCTTGAATCAATTCAACTTACAGCCGACGATCTGAAGGATGTAGCGG
>JAKZUG010000725.1:0-3170 GCA_047516705.1 Candidatus Poribacteria bacterium
CTTCTTATTCCGATCCCCCGATAAAGGGGATTTAGGTGGTGACTTCCTGTGGGAAGGGTGTTTTGCTGGGGCGTTCCCCCGATGCCCGATGACGTTAAAAAAATAATTCTTTTGCGTTTTTTATTTTATGCACCCTTTCTATACCAAAACTGTGTCATTAATTATGTCAAGTGAGGACTGGGAAAGCATTTTGGATTTTGTAGGTTTACGCGCGTCCTCATATTTGCTATACTCTTTATGATCGAAACCAGAAATTGATCCCAGAATATATCGCTTCAAGATGTGAAACGTAAGCGTGTAGTGCGGATCCGATCACTTAGCCCGGAGGGCACTGATGTTCCAAGATGATGTCCAATTGATTCGTAAAACTCTATTAGGCGATGATTCAGCATTCGCCGCCTTAGTCGAAAAGTATCAGAAAGATGTTCACGGACTTATCTGGCGAAAGATTGGAGATTTTCACCATGCTGAAGAGATTACCCAAGACACTTTCCTACAGGCATACAAAAAACTCGGGACATTGAGAGATCCCAAATCTTTTGCTGGATGGCTTTATGTCATCGCGAATCGGCTCTCTATTAATTGGATTCAAAGGTCCAAACCTAAAACCACAATGCAATCCTTGGAGGACACTTCCATTGTGGAAATAGAGGAATCTGATTATATACATCATACCCTGAATCAACGTGAGGCAGAAGCTGAAGAACATTGCTCTGAGGTTGTCAAAAAACTTCTCGAAAGACTGCCAGAGAGTGAACGGACAGTCGTAACGCTGCATTTTCTCAGTGAGATGACAACCAAGGAAATCGGGAACTTCTTAGGTGTGTCGGTAAACACAATTAAGAGCCGCCTGCGTCGGGGGCGTGAGCGTCTACAAGGCGCAGAATCCTTAGTTCGTGAAGTGCTCGGGAGCGTGCAGTTATCCCCGGATCTCACCGAGCGCATCATGCGGCAAGTCGCCGAAATTAATCCCCTCATGCCGCCAGCTGGAAAACCAATGGTGCCATGGATGGCTCTGGGTGCCGCGGCGGTTTTCGTGCTGTTAATGTTAGGGGTCGGCAATCAATATCTCGCTCGCTTTCAGAGACCTTATAGTTTCGAGGCGCGATCTGAACCCACGATTGAAATCGTTGAGGCACCTATCGTTATTGATATTTTGTCAAAGCCGACACTCCGAAAACAGTTCGGACGATCCGCTGCTCCTGGCAAAAGCATCGGTGCTGGCACACAGATTTCTGAGACGACTTTAAGATCCAATGCACAAGAGGATCGACGCAAGTTCTCTACAGCACAGTGGACACCGTCAAATACACCCCCAGGGGGGCATGTTCGCGATGTATTTGCTACACCTGAAGGCACTGTCTATACCGTATCATCAACAGGAATGTATAGGTTACCAGCAGAGGCAACCCAATGGACGCGCGTCAACCTAAATGTCCCGATAGGTGAATCGGAAGCGCCGATGGTAGAAAATCAAGGGGTTCTTTATGTTCTCTCTGCTAATGAGATCTTCGCGTCAACGGATAAGGGTGAGACGTGGAATGCTTTTTGCCCTCGCCCAAAGGGTGACCCTATTGGACTCATCATCATGGATGGACCCCGAGTGCCAGACATAACAATGTATCTCGCACTTAGGGATGAAGGCGTTTTCCGATCCACAAATAGTGGCACACACTGGAAACCTATTAACGAAGGATTGGCAGACAAAAGGATTTCAGCTGTCACCGCGGTTGAAAACACACTCTTTGCTGGCACAAGCCGCGGTCTTCACCGTCTCGATTCAGAGACCTGGCGGAAAGTATCGGTAGGGACTTCAAACACTGTCTATTCCTTGGCAGTCTTAGAAAGGAGTCTCTATGTTGGAACAGGTCCTGATCTGTTTGAATCAACACCAGATATAGGGCAAATGGTGTGGAATAATCAACCCAATTCAGCCAGAATCTTCCGATCCAAGGACTTGGGGGCCTCTTGGACCGAAATAACGCCTGAAAATCAATCTCGCTGGGCGGGACTCCCATCCGGTATAACGATTTTAACTGCCGGCAAAACACTTTTAGCATTGGGGGCTACCCAATCTCGATCGACGGATGGTGGCGAAACTTGGACAGACCTTGGCGTTGATACAGATGCCTTTATGCTCAATAGCATTCCATCTGTGGCAGTGAACGAAAGGACGTTTTACAAAGTTGGGGCATTCGGCGTTCATCGCACCACCGATGGGGGTGAGTCGTGGCACCTATTTATGGGGGGAATGGCCGGAACAAGAATAAAAGATATAGTCTCGTTCAATAGCAGATTATACGCATCTACCGGTGATGAGATCTTTCAATCAATCAACGGCGGCAGAACTTGGAAAGGCGTTCGCGTTGGTGATGAACAAGAACCACCCGAATTAATAGCAAAAGAACCGTCTGGTATTCACCCTTCTTTTCATTCAAAGTTAGTAATTACTGGTGACGCTCTTTATTCGATTTCACCCATACGAAGCGACTTGCGGATTTTCCGTTTATCTACGGATGGCAATATACTAAATCCTGTCCGAAACGTTCCTGATCTTGATGGTGCATTATCTCTTGGGTTGCCGACAGACAGTGAAAAAGCGAAACAGACCCATTTATCCGAAATTACAGTGTTGCCTACTGAAAGACGTGTGAAAACGAAAACACTTACAGCCAATCGTGATGTGTTTTACCTCGAATACAAACGGAGCCTTTTCAAATGGCGACTTGGGGACCCAGAGTGGACAAATACCGGATTAATAGACACCGGTGAACCGCTTGATGGCGATTTCCGAAACGGATTCAAAATAGCGGCTTCGGGAGAAACGATCTACGTAGGAAAGCGGGACGGCAAGTTACTTCGGTCACTTGATGGAGGGAACAGTTGGAGAGATATTACATCGAATCTGCCGCTTGACTTCGCGCATTTCAAAGGGATCGTCTTTTCCGGTTCAACCCTTTACGTCGCGACCGACAAAGGCGTATTGGTTTCAGAAACCGGAGAATATTGGCGCGTAATGACCGATAGAGCAGATACACGCGTCGTTATCAACCAATTTGCTTTGGATAGCACCGAAGTTTACGGCATCGCCGATACAGGGGTATATCGCTTAGATACCGGTGGACACTGGGAACAGTTCTCTGCAGAGGTGCCAGAGGGCGTGGACGCTC
>JAKZUG010000726.1:0-2858 GCA_047516705.1 Candidatus Poribacteria bacterium
CTGGCACATATATGCTATGCTTAAAATATAGAAACTCAATAAAACACCTACCTGAGGAGAAAACATGGAACAAAAAGTCCGCCATCTGCTCGGCCTTTCCGGTGGTAAAGACAGTTCTGCACTCGCCGTTTATATGCGGGACACGGTGCCAGAGATGGAATACTTCTTCACTGATACTGGAAAAGAACTGCCAGAGACTTACGAATTCTTAGATCGGTTAGAGGCATTCCTCGGCAAACCGATTGTCCGCCTCAACATGGACCTTGATCCCAACACAAACCGAGATTTCGATCACTGGCTGACGCTCTACGGAGGTCTGCTTCCATCGTCTCAAGTTCGCTGGTGCACTGTTAACCTCAAAATCAGACCTTTTGAGGAATACGTCGGCGAAGATAAAGCATACCACTACATCGGTATCCGTGCTGACGAAGATCGCGCCGGCTACAAACCGCTAAAAACAACCGCCCTCCAAAACATTATCCCAAAATACCCATTCAAAGATGATGGCATCACCAAAGAGGACGTTTTCCGCATCCTTGAGGAAAGTGGACTCGGTATGCCTGACTATTACAAGTGGCGCACGCGTTCTGGGTGCTACTTTTGTTTCTTCCAACGCAAATCCGAGTGGGTGGGACTGTTAGAGCAGCATCCAGACCTCTTTGAACTCGCCAAGGGTTACGAGAAATTCAATCCGGAAACAGGTGAGCGATTCACGTGGTGTCAAGGTGAAAGTTTAGAGGAATTGTCGCAACCAGATCGGATAGCACAAATTAAGGCAAACACCGAAAAGGCGATGGCATTCAAGAAAACAGCGAAACCGAACCGCCGTCTGATAGAAATCCTCACCGATGTACACGATGATGAAGATGATGAGGAGCCGTGTTTGATTTGCCATAAATAGCAGGGCAAATAATAGATAATATTGAACTCAGAATTGCTTTGAGAGAACCCAGCGTTAACATTAGCTAGTTAATAAGGAGCAAGAATGGCGACGATTGAAGACCTTCTTCAAGAACACAGTATAGATATTGTTCGGGGACAACTCAGAAAAATTGTTGAGATCTACGATCCTGAATGGATTGTTGTCCACGAACTTGTACAAAATGCTATTGATGCAATTCAAACGAATCTTAACGTATCAGAGGGAGTGATCGATCTTGTTCTTGATATAGACAACGATGAGGTCACGGTAACGGATAATGGTACAGGATTTACCGCTGATGCCAAATTGCTTTGCCCTGGTGGAACAGGAACAGAAAAACGGCTGTCATCACGTTCGCCAACTAAAGGGTACCAAGGTGTCGGTTTAAAAGCTGTTATGTATTCGACTACTCTGTTTGAAATTGAAAGCCAAACTGAAAATCAGCATTGGACTTTTCTTGCCGAAAACTTGGCAGACTATATTGATTCTGAAGAAGGCAATGTGCCTGAGTATGATATGGAAATACGTGATAATAGGGATGATAGCACATACACTATTGTCAAGACCCGTTTCCTCTGTGGTACTCTAAGTAAATTTTTATCTGGTTTGAATCGTTTTCTCAGTGAAGATACAATAAGGTGGCAGGATCTTTATCGAGAAGAAAAGAGAAATCAGGAAACAGATCCTACAGACAAGTATTTAGAACATTTCTTTTCTTGGTACTTTCGTACTCAGTCGTATGTTGGCTGCGTGAACAGATTGCTTAATATACCCGTTACGAATGTCTCAACGAAGAAACTTGAAGAAGTTAAACCGGTGGAGGTAAAACTTCAACTCAAATCAGAAGCACAATTTGTGGGAATTGAGGGACTGATAGGTAGTTGGTTACAGCATCTAGGTAAAAAGATGTTTACAATAGACATTCCAAATCGTGCTTGGGATTACTCCGAGATAGTTAAAGCGAATCAGAAACGAGATAGTAGGTATCAGATAACACCAAAATTAGTAGAGATGAAACCAAACCACCCGGACTGGGAAACACTTAAGGTCGCCTTTCGTAACAGTTTTCTTGATATCAAACTAACCCCAGATGAGAGTAAAAATGATTTTCGAGAACGTTATGCCGACTTTATCGCCCTTTTAGAGCGTCCGCGTAGCAAGGTAAAAGCAGAAGATTTTGGAGATGTTTTGAAACGAATTACGGGTATTTATCTTGCTATCGGGCGCACCGTAGATTTTGAAATGTTAGGAATTTCAAATCATGGTATTCGTGTAATTGCATCAAATGGTACGCCTACAGATCACGACCTGTCAGTTGTGAGTACCTCATCAACATGGTACTTAGAGACGATACATATGGTGATCAATGTTGATGAAACTCTCAATCTTGGAAAGAGGCATCTGGTCAATCCTCGTCTCGTGAGGCAAATAAGAGATTTATTTGAAGCCTGCTATCCTGTACTAGTTAATATTTCAAAATTGTTTGTTGAACGCGATACAGATTCTTCTGTTGTAGACCCGTTACCTGATGTACTTGACTTGAATAAACTACGACGGAAAAAAATTCCCTTCCGCCGATTCCCCGATGATGAGAGTACGTTAATTGGGTTGTTCAGTGCGGCTCTTAGTGTACTAGATGAAAATTTTTCGGTTTACAGTTATTTTGGGAAAGCGCGTTACGATGGGAAGTTTCGGTGGGTTCCGGATGAGCCAAGGAGTGATACTGAACTGCTTAAATTAGAATTCAAAGTTCAGTTAGAACTACTTATAGGTGAATTTGAGCAAGCAGTCAACGATAAAGAATTCACAGATGTAGACCTTATAATTGTCTGGGATCGGAGATTATCAACTGTTGGTTGGCACGTAAAGGGGATCTCCCGACAAAGACAAATTGCACTTGAACATAGGGGCGTACCGACAGATATTGTTGAGTATG
>JAKZUG010000727.1:0-3083 GCA_047516705.1 Candidatus Poribacteria bacterium
GTTCCTGGCATCGGAACGAAAAAGCCGTTTTCCGTGATTATGACCGACATGATGGCGGACCTCAATCTTAATGAAGCCGGTGCCAAATGCTTCCCACGGTACTGTTACCCGAAGCCAACGGCTGTCCCAGACACCACGGACACACTTCAGGGGATTAAGGAAGCGCCGGATCGCATCGATAACATTTCGGATACGGCATTGTGTGCTTTTCGTGAACATTATCGCGACGATACAATCACGAAAGACGCGCTTTTCGACTACATTTACGGTGTTCTACACGCGCCGAGCTATCGGGAAGCGTTCGCTAACGATTTGTCGAAGGAGATACCGCGTATTCCGTTCGCTCCTGATTTCCACGCCTTCGCGGAAGCGGGGAAGGAACTTGCATCCCTCCACCTCGGTTACGAGACGTGCGAACAGTACCCACTTTCCCTCGTGTTCGCTCACGACGGAGAGCCGCAACCGCACCATTTTCGACTGACCGAGAAGGCGATGCGTTTCGCTGCCCCCGCAAAAACGACGCTCATCATCAACGAGCATGTGCGCTTAACCGGCATCCCAGAGATGGCGCATCGGTATGTGGTCAACGGTAGAACGCCGCTGGAATGGTTCATAGACCGCTACAAAATAAAACGCGACAAGGAGAGCGGCATTCTCAACGACCCCAACGGTTGGTTTGCAGACCCGCGCGATCTGGTCACGGCAATCAAACGCATCGTTTATGTGAGCGTGGAATCAACTCGGATTATTGAGGGGCTGCCTTCGCAGATAACTGATGAAACGCAGAGATAAAGCACTTGCTAGGGACGCGGCACTCAGGGCGAAACTGAATCAATAAGGGGGAATTAATGGAAGTTAAAGACGTGATAACGATAATCATTGGCTTGATGACAGGGGGTGCTACTGTTGTACTGGCGATTATCACATGGCGTTACGTTCGTCTAACAAAGAATTATGTCCGTTTGACAAGGGACATACTAGAGGAAAACCGGCAGATGCGCTTAGATGCCCAAAAACCCGAAATTGCGATCTACCTACGTTCTGAGACAACGGACTATACTTCTGTGTATTTTTGTGTGGAAAACATAGGTGTGGGCCCCGCCTATGGTGTAGAATTTACCACAGATCTTTCTTTTAGGCTTGATGATACCCGTTCACTTGGCAAGGAGGTTCGAATCCTCGAACGTGGTCTGCGCTATTTTCTGCCCGGAAAAAAGAGAGAGTTTCTTCTAAGTCATGGATCGTATCCAGGGCACAACGAACTAATGCAAAGCCAACTTGAAATCGCTGCTGCTTATAAAGATTCGGTGAATAAGAACTACGAGGAGTGCTTTTGTCTTGATTTTCGCGAGCATTGAGTTGAATGAGGAAGTGTTTCATCTCTCCGAAGAAAATACCATTGTGGAGAACAAACCATGAGCACCCAAAACAACCTAAGCAGGATTTGGGGGAAAATTCGTGAGATAGCAGAGAAATCGGTCAACAATAACTATATCTACCGCGGCGAACCTAAACACTATAAAAAAGTGTCCTCAACTCTCTACCGTCAATACGAGGATGATATTGAGGCGGAACACTTTGATATAGAGTTTGCCCAAAGCGAAATGCTAACAGAAGCGAAAGACTATATCCACGAGACCGATGAAGAATTTGAAATCTTAACTCAACTACAACACTTCGGTGGTAAAACCAACCTGATAGACTTTACAAACGACTACCTGATAGCTATCTTCTTTGCCTGCGATGGCTTATTTGACAAACCGGGGAGGGTTATTTTGTTGGGAGAAAGAGCTCAGCAAGAAAACCGAGTCAAGAAACCTCGAAATATCATAAATCGTGTCAGAGATCAGAAGAGCATATTCGCTCGACCTCCCAAGGGTTTTATTGAGATTGAACCAGACGATGCAATTAACATCCCAAAATGTCTCAAACAACCTATGTTAGACTACTTGAAAAAGTACCACGACATATCAACCAAAACCATCTACAACGACCTTCACGGATTTATTAGAGTTCAAGACCTCCATCGAAGTGCCTATACGGAGTTTTTCAAAGGTTGGACTTGTCAAAATAGAAAAGAGTATGATAAAGCTATTGAGCATTATACTGAAGCATTAAATCTAAATCCTCAACTAGTTACAGCCTATCTCAATCGCGGCAATGTCTACGATAACAAAGGTGATTATGACCGAGCCATTAACAACTTTAACAAAGTGATAGAACTGAATCCCGATCTTGCCGAAGCTTATAACAATCGTGGTAATACCTACAAAAACACAGGTGATTATGACCGAGCCCTTGACGACTTTAGCAAAACGATAGCACTCAAGCCCGATGATGCCAACGCCTATAACAATCGCGGTAATACCCATAACCGCAAAGGTGATTATGAATGCGCCATCGCAGACTATACCAAAGCGATAGCACTCGATCCTAATCATTTCGCTGCTTATCTCAATCGCGGCAATGCCCACAACAACAAAAGGGATTTTGATCAGGCTATTGCAGACTATACCCAAGCGGTAAAACTCAACCCCAATGATGCCAATGGATATAACAATCGGGGGGCGGCTTATAATCGCAAAGGTGATTATGACCGTGCCATCGTAGACTGCACCCAAGTGATACAATTCAAACCCAATGATGCCTCCGCTTATCTCAATCGCGGCGATGTTTATAACAACAAAAGGGATTTTGATCAGGCTATTGCAGACTATACCCAAGCGATAAAACTCAACCCCAATGATGCCAATGGATATTTCAAGCGTGGTTTGGTTCATCTTGTGCAACGCAGCTATGAGCGTGTCATCGCAGATTTTGACCGTGTGATAGAACTAAAACCTGATCATACTATTGCTTACGCTTTTCGTGCTTTTTGTCGCTACCAAAGGGGTGAGTTTACTTCTGTCATTGAGGACTGTAATTATGCGATAGAGCTCGATCCTCAAAATCGCCGTGCCCATGACCTTCTTGACAAGGCACAGAGAGAACTGGAAAAATCGAATGAATTTTCGTAAAGGTGTTAAATATTGTTGAATATTGTTAAATCGCACATTGACAAACAGATGCTGTTACAAATAATT
>JAKZUG010000728.1:0-4416 GCA_047516705.1 Candidatus Poribacteria bacterium
CCACGATATTTTTAAGAAAATTACGCATCTATCACATTATCCCAATGGATGAATACCCGCACCCCGTATGAAGTTTAAGAATTTAATCGGGTAAGACCGGATTCACTCAATCACGGTAGGTGCGGTTTTGCGGCGTACTCGCCCAGATGCGACGTGCATCGCGGTACAAGTAGAAGCTTTTTATCGAACTCACGTTTAAATACTATTATCGAACTCACGTTATTTATACTAAAATTTAAGCGTTCCTTTGATGAATTCTATGAACGTTCCATTGTTAATCGCACACGCGCACATGTGGGCGTGTGCAGTATTCTTTTTTGACCTGTAGGTTTGGTTTCTTCAGAGATGTCGCTACTTCTCAGGCAAGTCTGGAAGCTCATACACACCCCACCGAACCTTCATAATCTCACCGGTTTTGGCAAGTCTCGTAAGTTCATTGTGTATCCCTTTTGGGTTTCCTTTGATAGCCTCAACCACGTCAGCGACTTTTTTCTCACCATCGACGAGGAGTGTGAGGATCTGTTCACGGTAAGTTACATGCGGGATATTCCCACCCCGAAGTTTCTGCAGCACACGATTCGCGGTCCTTGCTGAACACCCTAAAACCTGTTCAACTTTTTCTTTATGAGAGTCCGCTGTCAGATTATCACGTTCCGTTTCAAACTTTTCGCGTATTGCAATTGTCTCAGCCAGTTTATCCAGCCCACCTGCAATCTGAAAATCTTCCCAATCAAAAAGCTGTGTTTCAGGTCTATCGGTGATGTTAGGGATCTCAAGACTGCTAATCAACATGACCTTTTTATTTCCCAAAAGGTTCAACCCCGCACGACCAATAATATTTGTGATTAAGTCGGTGACGGTTTGGATATAAATCCTCTGAATCCGTTCATCCTTATAGTGTTGAAAATCTGAATCAGCGTCATAACAGAGTGGTGCAGCGTCATTACCGTATAAGATTTGTGCATGCCGCCAAATAATACCCGGTTCCCAGTAAGGTGTGCCGACTATCCAAACTACTTCTGCCGCTTCAAAACCTGCGTCCAATTTATATAAGTCTTTGAATTCCGTTAGCAGACACACGTTTTCCTTTTCTGCAACATCTCTCAGCTGTTCAATAATTGGGTTATAGGTGATAATAGCGTGTTTAAGGTTCGGGGTTCTCTTAATTTCCGCACAGATGTCGCTAACAAAACGTTCTCCCAATTTAGATAAGCCGATGACATCCCAAGTGCTATCGTAGTCTAACATCGTCTTGAGTGAATGGATGCCGTTTCGAATTTGAAAAACCTGATTGCCCGCAATCCACGGTGCGGGTTCAATATGGATAACTTCAACTTCTTCATCCGGGAACGTTTTACGGATATCCCGATCAGATAATGCTGCGGATAATAACAGGAGACGTTTCACGTTTGGATGAATTACCGGTGGTACCATGAACTCTAGAACATCGTCAGACAACATCATCGGCGCATCCGCATCACGGGTATAATGTGCCAAGAAACGTTTGAGTTGATGCCAAAACGTCCAGTCCGGATTCCGATAGACAGATGGAAATGCCTGTATCTTTTCGACTGTGCCTGCATCTAAGATACCTAATTGGATGGCTTGTTCAATTGGCATTGGTATTCTCGTTTCCTCGTCAGGCACAACAGAAACGGGTTGGAAAACAGGCAATCCTTTTGTCTTAAGTGTCTCTGCAGCAGCATTGTTGACAGGGATGTAAGCCGACACATTGCCATCAAACGCAATCGTCCAACGTGCTAATTCCGCACCGGCGTCGTCATCAATAAAGCCTCGCTCAACAACCTTGCCCTTTATATTGACTTGGCACATCTGTTTAACAATTGCTGCTTCATGCTGTTGAAACGCCTGCATCACCGTGCGAATACGTTTCACAATAAAATCGTCAGGTTCACCTTTGATGTCAAAAGGGTTCAGTAATGCTTGTGCGAAGTTACCTAACACCTGCCCCTGCCAGTTTGTTGCCCATGTTTCTAGTCTGTGCCTTGATACACTACATCCAAGAAACGTGCTATCTATTGACGCTTCGTCAATAATACAAAGGCGTTCCGTGTGATTGATAGGTTCAAGAATATTCTCTGACAAGGCTAATTCTTGCGGATCCAAATACGTTTGATTGTACCCAAATATTTGTGTATCCGCACGTTGTAATGTAGCATGCTGCGATAAATAACCGCGCTCCTTGCACACCTTATAAACAGGACATTTTGGGCAGAGCGTTTCACTTGCATTCACCCCTTTTTCCGCAAGTGCTAGAAACCGCATCGGATCCTCACAGACGTTTCCGTGTTTGAAAGGCATTGCCATACGAACGTCAATTGGTATCTCTTTCACCTGATTCCACAGGAAACTGAAGTGCCTCCAACGTGCTGCCGATAGTAAGTTACGCCTTTGGAAACGTTCCATCGCTTCTTGGACTATCAAGAAATGCGCACTGAAACCGACCGGTCCCTCTTTGAGCAGGTGTGACTCCACTTCATAGTTACTTCTCGCGCCGACTTCACCGATAAGTCCTTTAACGCGCACATCACTCTTGAAAACACTTCGTATCTTATCAATGTTCTTATCAAGTGGCACATACACCTGATCAGTATTTTCCGCTTTCTGTAGCACTGGATCGGAACGTTTGATAGCTAACGGGCTAAGTTTCCCTTCGCGGATAGCAAGCATCTGTTCAGACACAGGATGCTCAATTTCGGATATCGGTGGGAGAATACCGGTATCGTCCCAAACTGATGTGATCGGTGTGTCTTCTGTTGGCACCCCAAGAACGGATGTAGATGCACGCACCCACACCGTGCCGTCGCGCTCCCATAGCAATATGTCTATATCACTTTTCACATCATCATGTTGTGTCCAGTAGTGAAATTCGTTCTCATGTTTGACATAAACAAGTTCGCGCTTTAAAAATGCCTCTTTTGCCAGATCTAACTTATGCGAACCAAGTGATGACAGGGACAGGATGTAGGTGTCTGACGTAGGTATCGGTTTTTCTGCTGAAATCGGGGCAGACGAGTGAAGTTCGTCTCGGAGTGCATCAATTGATGTGAAAAGCACCTCTTTCGCAATCACGGGCGGTTCTAACAGATCGCCCGACAGAATCTCATAGCGCGTATCCCACGGGCTGTGTCCATCTTTACCGAGTATTTCAAGATACACGTCTCGTTGGTATCCGTTTTCATGTGTCGGGACATCCTTGTAGATATATAACCTTGATGCCTCTGTATTTGGATGCAGATAATATGGGGTTCTACAAGAAAACCGCAGACCACCGGATTTAGTCAGCGTTAACAATGGGTTCGCAACGGCGTTGACGAGTGTCTCAATACAGGAAACCACCGCCTCCGGTGCTGCACAAATCGCTTGATATGTGAATTCCAAGTCATGCCAACGTGCGCCATTGCGTTCAGAAGGTATACCTGTATACACTCGAATGCCCCACGATGTATGCCACTGTCTGATCTCCCAGTTTTTCATCCTTTGACGAGTTGAGAAGCGGTCACCTCCAAAAGATTGTGGCAAACGGTCATGTGCAGGCAAACCGCCTATCGGCATAAATGAGATTTTCGCCTCTTCAAGGTCATGGAGCTTCACAGGGTATCTTTGCGCGCAAAACACCGTGAAGTGGTAAAGCAGTCCTTTGTAGGTTGAAGGTGTTACCATTGTCTTTTTCTGTCGAATGGACTTTTCGTGTCGTTGATGGCAGCGTTGAATAATGTTTTTTAAGGATTTCATAGTCTGTTTGATGTTTCGCGAAATATGTTCATAGATTAACGTGAGTTCGGTGTCCGAAATAAAGTGAGTTTCGGTATAGATAGGAGGATGTTTTTACCTATTTCTTACCTCCTAAGCAAGTTTCAATATTAAATTTATGTTTTTGATCTTCAGACCCGTTGGAAGATTGGAAGTATGGAAGTATGGAAGATAACGAATACAGCGTTTCTTCCAGCTTTCCTTTTTTCTACCCTTCCTCAAAACCTGAAATTTATTTCCTAATATTGCTTAAATGAAGATTAAGAATTTAATCGGGTAATTTCCAGTTTCCTTGTAGTGTCCGGTGCGGTTTCCTAACCGCACCTACCGGGTTTGGGGTTCAAGCCCGAATTACCTAATTTATTCTTAATCTTCATAAACCCTCAAACAGGGGAAATCAGTGGAAAAATACCGCGAACTCGTGAAAGTAGGCTTATACCGAGTTCGCGTTAAATTATAGCACAAATACACATGTTATTCAAGCGGCTGCTACAAGAGAATCAGGGTCATTTAGTTTTACATAAATTATTGGATTGTCTAAATTTTTGGATCTTCTTTTTCAAGCCCGGCGCGGTTCCAAACCGCGCCTACCGGGCCTGGGGATACGAAATTGGACTAAAAAACCTAAAACTAAATAGCCCT
>JAKZUG010000729.1:0-6219 GCA_047516705.1 Candidatus Poribacteria bacterium
GAATCGCCTCGCGCCAATGCCACGCATGGCTTAGAAAGAAACGGATGCAGACGCAATCATTGGAAGAAACGGACACCGAACTGATAGAAAAGACGACCTACTCCGAATACATTGCCGAAGAGCAGGCGAAAGCCGCAACAGAAGCACAGCGCAGCATCGTCCACAAATTGCTCGCACGGTTACAGGAAAGTGAACGTACCGTTGTTACACTCCACTACTTCGGAGAGATGACATGTGAAGAAATTAGCCGATTTTTAGGTGTATCGGCAAGTACGGTTAAGAGTCGGCTCCGTCGCGCGCGGTTCCGTCTCAAAAAAGCGGAACCGATGATCCGAGAAGCATTGGAAGGTTTCCAAATTAGGTTGAACCTCACCGAGAATATCATGCAAGAAATCTCACGTATTGAACCTGTAATCCCTTCTGGTGGTAAACCGTTCGTACCGTGGGCAATCGCTGCTTCAACCCTTGTCCTCGTGGTGCTGGCACTTGGCGTAAGTAATCAGTACCTAACGCGTTTCCAACAGCCTTACAACTTGGATGCTACATCGGAGATGACAGTAGAACTCATTGATACACCGATTGTCTTGAATCTTGCCTCGAAACCGGATGTGCGCACCCAAATCGGTAAGTCCACTATACCCAATAGAGGCAGTGGGTTCACCACAAACACAAATCAATCCGAATATGTACCAAGATTTCTTACCGCACAGACACAGATAGTTACACTCAACAATGCGGAGCCTTCGCGGGATGTTTTGAGTATCTTCCGGACACCAGACGCTGAATATCAAGATTACACGGTTGTTGAGATTGATGCGACAGCGTTTAAAGATGGCGGTGTCCTCAGTGTCGATCTCTGGATCGGGAGCGCAGAGGCTGCTGGTGCTTTCATCCTGTTTGCAAGCGACAGCGAACTCGCCACAGACGGGATGCCCAAAGTTATACTGACCGCAGCATCGGGGATCGTCCCCGGTAAATCAGGGAGGCTCACGTACCGTTTTGAGGAAGGTGGATGTTTTAAGTTAGGTGCTACCGGTAATTCGTTCAGCGGGAAGGGGAAGGTCAATTCTTTTCTCGCAAAAATCTCCATAGATCCACTGATTGCTGATAATTAACAACTGATAACTCAAAAGGATATGAAAAATGAAAATAACAAAATCAGCAAGTTTCATTCTGCTCTTAACCGTTGCCGTGTTTCTCGTAAATGGGTATGCCGAAGATTTACCCACAGGTGCCATCGCCCGAATTGACGTCAGTGAGGGACCTATTAACGCTATCGCATATTCTCGATCCGCGAATCGACTCGCGGTAGCCGCTGCGAATAATATCCATATCTATGATGCCGGTACCTATGAAGAAGTTATGGTGCTTGCTGGACATACAGATTCGGTGCTGGCAATCGCCTTCTCTCCGAACGGTAAATTGCTCGTAAGCGGGAGTTCGGACAAGACAGTACGGTTGTGGGAAGCAGACACTGGGAAACTCAGACGGACCCGAGAGGAACACACTGCCCCTGTTAGCACTGTTGTGTTCTCCGTAAACGGCAAAAAATTTTGGAGTGGGAGTAGCGAAGACGACACAATTCGATCTTGGTACCCCCGTGATGGCGGCAGATGGAGTTCCGAAACGTCCCCAAGGCGGGATGTTGATCTCATGGCAATCGCATGTTCATATCAGGGCGAAACTATAGCCAGAGTAATCACTCGCAATCAGACTACTATTGTGCTCAGAGGTACCCGTAATCATTGGACTGTTAAAACCGGACATACAGATTCAGTGAATGTCCTAACGCTTTATACAGACGGAAGAACCCTCGCTACTGGAAGCGCAGACAAGACAATCAAGTTGTGGAATAAGGCAAATACCGACAAACCGCTTCATACGCTCATAGGGCACACAGGTGGTATTACCGCTATGGACTTCTCGGTGGATGCTAAGCTTCTTGCCAGTGGAAGTTCCGATAAGACCGTTCGATTGTGGGATGTCGCAACTGGGCAACCCATCCAGACACTCACAGGACACACGGATAAAATCAGTGCGGTGGCATTTTTGGCGGACAAAGCACTTGCAGGAATGGCACTCACCAAAGCTAAAGCAATTGCCAGTGGAAGTTCAGACGGCACAGTTATTATCTGGGATCTGGATAAAATCGCCCCATAGTGTCAATTTAGGGTTTCCGCGGTGCCGGAGTGCCGGAGGTTGGGTAGAACGGGATTAAGAATACAGATGTGGTGTTCCAAATACCCCTCAAATCCAATATGCTGCCAGATACACGCAAGAACAGAGTGAAACCCAACTTCATCCCGTCATCGTTGCTGGCACTTCAGAACAAAAGCGTTGGGTTCACTCGGTATCTGTTTATAGTAAAGCCCGAAAATACGTGGACACTTTAGAAAGCACAAAACACCATCCTCGCTGGCGGGGTTTTGCGGCGTACGCGCCCAAATGCGATCTGCATTCCAACCGCGCCGGGTTCTATCCACAAACTGTGTATACCCCAAAAACCCTCTTTAGTCCCGTAGGGTTTATTTGCTTGGGTATTTTTCAGTATGTTTATAGCAGCAGCATTTTCGAGCAAAAAGTCAAGTTTCCCTGTAAGGGCAGCATGTTTATATTTCTAATTGCAACGCTGGCAAATATCCATAAATTGACACCTATGGTGCGGTTAGGAAACCGCACCTACCGGGGTCTGGGTGAACGATGCGGTTAATGCGATATAAACTTTTAGAAATGGTATAAGTTGACTTTTTTGAAAACGACAACCCCTTCTTCGCTGGCAGGGTTTGAAATTGTGCTATTAAAGCACAATTTGTCTTTGCTTTACATTCCCCGCATATCCAAAATGTCCAAGTAATTATAGGCTTCTCTATTGAATTTTTACTTTCAAACTCACGTTTTACTATAGTTAGATTTATGGTATAATCTCACTCACAGGAAAACGAAGGAGTAATGTCGGTCCGAAGCGTCCGACTACAAACTCTCCTTACCTCTCGTTATCAGTAGAATAGAATCTCAACCCTCTTTGCATGCATTCACTCCTACTTTTTGCAGAATTATGCACCAGTTTGATCCATAAGGCGCGTCACTGGTGTTAATGGTGTTAATCCGAAATGATGCACGCTCCTTTGGTGTTAATCCGAAATGATGCACGCTCCTTTCCCATGGGATAACTGATGAAAAACGACGATGCTAAACTCATCCAACGCGTGCTTTCAGGTGATGATACTGCGTTCTCCGTGCTTGTGAGGAAATACCAAAAGCCGGTACACGCGCTTGCGTGGCGGAAGATCGGCGATTTCCACGTCGCCGAGGAGATTACGCAAGACACCTTCCTGAAAGCGTATAAGCGTTTGTCAACGCTGAAGGAACCACAGAAGTTTGCGAGTTGGCTCTATGTCATAGCGACGAACCTCTGCAAAGCGTGGCTCCGTAAAAAGCGTCTATGGACGCAGCCGCTTGAGAATGCGAACATTGTGCAATTGGAGAAAGCCACCTATTCTGGCTATGTCGTTTCGGAAAACGAGCAAACAGCAATAGAAGCGCAACGCGAAGTCGTCAAGAAGTTGCTGGCAAAATTACCGGAGAGTGAACGCACGGTCATCACACTGCATTACTTCGGTGAAATGTCCAGTGCGGAGATAGGCGCGTTTCTGGGTGTATCGGCAAACACGATTCGGAGTCGTCTCCGCCGCGCACAGCAACGTTTAAAGAGGGAGGAACCGATGATACGAGAGGCTTTAGACAATTTCCAAATCACACCGAATCTCACAGAGAATATCATGCGCGAGGTATCGCGTCTGAAACCCACTGCGCCGTCTGGTAGTAAACCGTTGGTGCCGTGGGCAATCGGCGTTTCCACGTTAGCAGTCATATTTTTGATATTAGGTATCGGCAATCAACATTTGTCGCGTTTCCAGAGACCTTATAGTTTCGATGCAACTTCGGAAATGACAGTAGAGATCATTGAGGCACCCGTGGTGCTGAACCTTGAATCCAAACCGGATATTCGGACACAACTCGGAAGTTCTGCCGTCTCCAGTAAAGACGATGGATCCGGTGAACAACCTGATGAGGTATTATTCGCCGCTGCACAGTCGGAAGGTGAAGACGTTTCTGTTCCCAGACAGCAGTGGATTCAGGCTGAGCCCGTTAAAGGAAGTGATGCGAGTGGTTTATCTATCACATCTGACGGTGAACTTTACACTGTTGCTGATGAGCACATCTACAAAATGGAATCCGATGGGAAAGAGTGGCAACAGATCATCAATATTGATGCACTGGATGTTAATTATAGGCGTACCGCCCTTATAGAAAAGTGGGAAAATACACTCTATCTATTAGTGAATGCTACATTTCTTGCTTCAAAAGATGACGGCAAGACGTGGGAATTAGTTCACACTCTGCCAGTGGATTATGGCTTATTTGCTTTTGATTTGGAGCTAACAGAACAAGCGTTTTATGTCATTTTTTCTGATTACACTGCTTTTCGTTCTGAAGATGCTGGCAAGACCTGGAAGGCAGTGAACGTTGGATTTCCGCAGAGACCCAGCTTTATGGTAGCACTCCAAGACACAATGTTTGCTGGAACAGGTAATGGGCTGTATCGCTTGAAGGATGACAACTGGCAACGCGTAGAACTTCCAGGATCTGTTGGAGAAATTCTCTCAGCTACCGAGGCTGAAGGGAAGATTTATGTTGCGGCAAAGTTTAGTCAGGACGTGACAAACTCTCAAAAAGTGCGTCAAGGACTCGCACGTGGTTGGTGGATATTCCGATCAACGGACCTCGGTGATTCATGGGATGATATAACGCCGACAAACGCCTGGCCCATAATGGGGTGGCCACCAGAAATCAAACTTGTTACTGCGGGTGAAACACTCTTGGCGATGGAACGAGGGATGGTTCGCTCTACCGATGGTGGGAACACATGGCTGCCTCCACAATTACCGGGCACCTCACCTTCAATGGGCAGATTTAGTCATGCTGTGGCGGTGAACGAAAGCACTATTTATGTTGGTAGCAGCGACGGTCTTTATCGTACCACTGATGGCGGGGTATCATGGGACGCGGTAAATATCAATCGACAGAACCAGGCTGCAATAGAGAATCTAATCGCATATAAGGGAAACGATAAAGGGCAAAATATGCCCCCGACGCTCTACGCAAGATTCGGAGGAGAGATCGTAAAAACTAACGACAAGGGCAAATCTTGGAAAACTGTTCAGATGGGAATACCAATGACAGCACCTTTTAGAGAAGAACTACCGATTTTTACTCGGATACGTGAATTCGGTGGTATGCTCTATGCCGGAACAAGTGGTTCTCATAGTTTTGGTAGCGAATATAAAACAGGTTTATATCGCATCTCTGCAGATGGCAGGACGGTCATGCCGATACAAGATATGCCTATCTTTGACTCGCAAGAATTAGATCGCCTGTGGATTAAAGGAAGAGATGGTTCTTTAGATGTGTCAGATAAGTCATTCGTTGAACAGTTGAAAGAAAATTTCTTGGGTGCGGACCAGTTCTTTAAGACGTTGGCACAAGGCGGAATTCTTAGGCAAGATGAACTTTTGCGGCAACAACTTTTTCAGGATCAACATCGACTCACACGGAGAGGTATAAGTGGTGCGTTTGCAGTCAGTGGCGACACATTTTACTTGGAATACAACTTTAAACTCTTCCGATGGAAGCCAGGCGAAACAGAGTGGTACGACACGGGTGTGCAAGAGACGGCTGAACTCCTTTATATGGAAGCTATGAAGGCATTTGAAGCCGAAGGTCTGCCACAAGAAAAGATTGGTGAAATTCTTTCGACTTGGCAGGGGTTCACACTTGCTGTTTCAGGAAACACCGTCTACGTCGGAAAACGGGATGGTCGTCTCGTTACATCGTTTGATATGGGAAATAATTGGCTCGATCTCACACCAGCACTGCCATTTCCTGTTAAAGCTTTCAAAGATATCGTGTTTGCAGGACCCACGGTGTATGTAGCAACGGACGCAGGTGTCGCCGCATCCAGTGACGGGAAACAGTGGCATGCTATCACCGATGCGGCAGGAACACGTCTCAACATGGAAAAACTGGCTGTTGATGGAGACACCCTTTACGGTTTAACCAAAAACAGAGGTATCTATCGCTTAGAAAGCGGCACTTGGGAACAGATTGTCTCAAAACTACCGGAGCATGTAGAGACCCTCGCTGTTGATGGGAATACTG
>JAKZUG010000730.1:0-4484 GCA_047516705.1 Candidatus Poribacteria bacterium
GGTGCCGGCACAGTTGGGACATTTCATGGGTGTTTCCTCCTAAAATCGCTTGTCAAACGGATATAGCTTGAATACACTGCTCAATAATGCGAGTGCTGACAAATGAAGACTGGGCGATTGCCGAGTAGTCGTTGCCGTCAAGTTATCGGTTTCAACAGAAGCCGTTATCTGCTTCTCCAGGAGAGATAACAGATAGCCATTAATTTGCCCGCGAGATCCGAACAGTATCGGAATACCCGTCATCCACCACCCCCCACGTGATGTGAAAATCGCCGCGTTGCTCGATCTCGTGGAGGATCGCATAGCACGTCCGAGGACGAAGGACGGTATGCTGCACTAACGGTAAGGTGCCAATATGGTCAATGAAGTTGCTCAATGTTTCAAAATTCTTTTTTCCTTACATTCAGCTTATCATTTGTCAGATTGGTCACACTCCTCATTAGCAATTTCGGACCCACTTTTTGAATGGAATTGCAATATTGATGAAAGTCCCTTTGCCAATAATCTGGGCACTTGACGATCCATTTCGTTTAAAATTTCGGCACGCACCTTTTCTGGTATAGATTCGTCTTCATCTATCATAGACTCATCCTCTTCCAGGTGGTCTACCTCGTCATCACATTCATTGCAATAAATGCGATAAAGCTGATCATTAAAATGAAATAAGTTATGTGTGATAGCCTTTAAGTCAAGACGCATCGGGAATGACAGTTTAGGAATTTGCTGTCTCCAAGACTTTATATCATATTCCCACATACGAATTACATCTTTGGCTTCCACCTCTATACACGGGAAACCCAACTTTTTGAAGGCATCCCACTTTTCATCATCAACAGGGTGGGTGTCCTGAACCTCTATTCCTGAAACAGGCTTCCCATCTCGCAAAAGCGCAACGTCTACTCTGTGGCTGCCAACATCAACTTCGCAGGCGACATCATCATACTGAGGTGTTTGGGAAAAAAGAACACCTTGCGAGCAGTTTGGACATCTTCGGAACGTTGTAACACTCACCATTACAGTGCGAACAGTTCTCAGATACATAAGATAAATCATCTGTTTTGCGACTTTGTGGCGAACACCTTCGCCTGAACATGCCATATCTGGCTTATGCGCAAAATGAGGAGCCCTAATATTTCCGCGCTTCAAGATAACTTCACTATCGCATATTGGACACGAGAAATTCTGCCCTTTTTTTGCCACTTGAGGGGACACAGGGAGTTTATTGCTGGTATAGGCATAAGGAATCTGTAAATTCGTCATGGGTACCCTTTGTTCATCAAAATCAGGCAAGCACTATAGCACATAAATCAACCTGATAATAGATTATATTTAGTTGTATTTGGCAAACTCGCTTGTCACCTTCTCTGCAAGCTGCAGGACAACTTGCTCTGCTTCATCAATGGTGGTTTTAGAATAAGAGGTGACAACAAGATCACTTGCGTCAAGTTCTTGTATACCCACCACAAATTCATTTTCTGGGCGATAATAGGCACGAGCTAAGCCTCTTTGTATCAATGGCATACGCAACTCCTCTTTCCATCCAAGCGTAATATTTTCAAGGAGAATCGCGCGATACCCTTTTGGCGTCATATCAATTCTTGAAATAAGACCTGTTAGAATTACCTCACGATCTATTCTAAAACCAAGGCGAATTCGGGAACCAATGGTCGTAATCCCTTCATTTTGGAACCAATTCATATAGGCATCAAAACGCGTTAGGGTATTTTGAATCCTAGGTTTATTATTTAGTCCGTGACTTTGAAACCTGTTCTGAGTGTACTCTTTAGCCGCTTTAACATCTCCATCTCGGTGGAAACGACAAATTCCCTCTCGGAGACAAAAATCGTAACCTGGTCGACGGAAAGTTGCGGTTGGATTAACCTGGTTTAAGACCCATTCGGCAGGGTCTCTCTGACATTCCCCAAGTTGACGATGACTGATTTTCATGACAGAAACGGAGTCAGTTCTGAATATCGACTGAGTACTGTCCGTGCCTCCTTTGAAAAACGTTTATACATTTCAATAACTTCAGTTTCATCGATATTAGGTGAGTAAAGTTCAGGCCACTCACTCATAATATCTTCAGATGATAATCTCTCAACTCGTACGATGAATTCCGCCAAATCCGTGATGTTCCGACGACCGGTGTCGTTCCCCAGTTGACCGATTTGCTCTATCCAACAATCCGTACCATAAGCCGTTGGATCCTCGGATATTGAGTATTCAATAGCGATGCGTCGGATAAAGCATGGAATACATTCGCCACAGTGTGTAATATCTGCACCGAGACGAGCACTGCGCCAGCAGCTATTAGCCGCTGGAATCATGTCAACAGAAAAATCAATAACCTTTTTGACAACCTCTGCTTTCGTTAAATGAACGTATGGGTTTAAAATTTGGAAGGACACATCAAGTGCTTCCGACAAAAAATCCTCGATACTGACTAAAACATCTGGATGGGCTGTATGCGTGGAAAATGCTCCAATTCGTCCTTGCGTCAGAGGTAAATGAATAGCCATCTGTCCATTTTCAGCAAGATAGACAACCTCGACGTGTCTCGCTTGGCGTGCTGCGAGCGCACCAAGTACAAGAAAAAGAAATGAGCGTGTCCGCTGACTATTTTCTCTATCGTGATCTAATTGACTCAATCCAGCCTCCCGCGAAGACGAAGAAACGAAAAATTGGTGATGTGGAAGGTCTAATCCATGATTTTTTAGGTCAGCAGCCAAATTTTTTTGTGCCAGATTTGTGGCCTGATTTCGTGTTATGTGGCTAACAAGTTGTAGTGTCTTTTCCTGTTTGCCGAACTCAATGGCTGCAGCGAGTGAGTCCAACCCTCCCGAAAAGAGAAGTGTTCGACCATTTCCTTCAACATAATGAGGATACTCTTCCGGATCGCCAGGTACTTGTCTCAAATTGACCCTCCAAGCATCATTCGAGAGATTTCGGAGTATTTCCTCGATTTTCTTGGTGAGTGGCTGCAAGCGAAGAGCATTGACCACTGGAATATGTAGTTCAATCCGCCTCGCAATGTCCTCTCGTTCACCGCGGGCAGTTGCTCGGTCTGCAGCAAAGACAGACGCACTGATGAGCAAAAGATCCGATTCCAAGCTTGTCAATGGTCCAAATGCTTGCGCAAAGTCATCTTCGCCTATAAATAAGTTCTTTCCGGCTTCAAGTACGAGATCACAATTCCCATCCTCATTGCCTCCTCGACGTACAAAGTATGAAATCATTGCTCCCTCCTCTCTCCGCGAAGGGATGCAATTACCCTAGAAATATAATTCTGCCATCCTGCTGTATCAGTGGCTGGGGGGCCAGCAGTTCTTGCTGCCTCTCGAGCAATGTTACGCAAATTTTCCTTGAGATCAATCGAATCGGTACTTGTCTGGATACGCCCCTCGGCTCCGACAAAAGAGGGTAAATCACGGGAAGCATAGTATGATGTGGCTTCAGCAAAAAGTTCTTCAGCGAAACCGACCGAACCGGATCCAGATGCCGATGCGCGTGCCAACGCTCGCTTGGCCATATCAAGTGTGAGACCCGCTGCGTACTGTTCACACAAGGTATCGTTGAAGGATTGAACAGCACTAGCAGGAGGAATCCTCTCCTCGGCAATTTCACATGCCGATGCTAGTAATGGATCCACCAGTTCTTCAGCTAATCGTCCGTCTCGATCCGTGAGAGCGGATCGCCAGAGTTCTTCGCTCTGTCGTTCGACAGACCAGTTCGGGTCACCCAATATGGCTTGAGCAGGTTGCCAGTTGGGTGTATTCGGGGATGATTGATTACTAGACGTACCCACAGCTAAACTCCCTTTCTCACTCGTTCATTATCAACAGCGTGCATTTCATCCGTAATGATACTTAAACAAATTCTTCCACCCTTGAAAATCTGATTCCAATGAATTCCATTACGGACATCTGGTCTCTCTTGGAAAAGATTCACAGTAGCAGTAAGAACATCGGCATCAATGAAAGACAAAGGCACTCGAACTTCCGCAAAAAATCTCGAGGAGAGTTCTGATAATCGATCATCATTTTGTTTAAAATTGGAAGATGATATAAGTGCTCCGAACAATTCTACCTGACCACGTTGTCGAACACGTTGATGTCGAACATATTCAGCGAGCGGGCGTAATTCTGACCATGTGACATCAAAGCCATCAGCAGATGCCTTTGTATCAACAACGAGGACTTCTCCTGTTGGCATTTGAGCCTGCATATCACTCACAGGTCGTCCTCTTAAACGCCCACCCAATCTTCTAACACGACGTCCGAATATAAATTCTAATCCGGAACCAACTAAATCCTCAAAAATCAACCATGCTTCGCCCTTTGTTTCACCAGCAGGTAACTGATTCTTGGCTGCGGTTACCAAAGCTTGATCGTACTCCGGGCTGAGAGCTTGCCACGATGGAACTGCCCCACCAAATGCTTCGGTAAAGTCTTCCCAGGAAATTGTCTTCTCACTAGGTATAGGGG
>JAKZUG010000731.1:0-4702 GCA_047516705.1 Candidatus Poribacteria bacterium
AATTGAGGGTTGTAGGACTGAAGTTGTGAACTGAGAACGATTTCGTTTTGTATTTTAGGAGGACTGTAATGTATTTATCATCTAAGAGTGTCCGGATAGGTTTTGTGAGTCTGGTAAGTGTCTTTTTATTGATAGCACTACCGGCTCTCGCTAAAATTGATCCCGCGAATATTATGGGGATGTGGCTCTTTAACGAAGGAAAAGGCGGTGTCGCCACCGACTCGTCAAAACAAGGTAACGATGGTGAAATCCACGACGCAAAGTGGGTCGATGGAAAGTTCGGCAAAGCTCTGGAATTTGATGGTGTAGGCAATTGGGTTGAAGTTCCACACTCAAACACTGTAGGGTTTAAGGCGGGAGTGTCGTTCACAATCACCCTCAATTACAAAGGCAGCAAGGTCGCCGGCGCGCTCGTCGGCAAAAACTACGAGGATACCTCGCAGGCATTGCCATGGTACCTGCTCTGGAACGGAGGTGCCGATAATAAGGTGACCCTCTACCTGCGCGACAGTGCGTCAACAAGTTTCCAAGCAGGCGGCACCACCGAAATTGGAGACGACAAATGGCACTTTGTCGTCGCCAGAGCCGACGCAAGTACGGGTAAGGCTTCGATATGGATAGATGGCAAAATGGAAGCCGAGGTTGATTTCAATAAAAAAGATGGATATGGCACCAGTGAAGGTGTGTTTCACATCGGACGGCACTATGATCGATATACGGAAGGCATCATCGACGATGTTGCTCTTTTCAATGTTGCTTTAACAGAAGACGATATGGATGCTATCATGGACAACGGCGTTGAAACTGCCGCCGCTGTTGATCCTGTGAACAAGCTGACGACAACGTGGGGTAGAATCAAACGGCAAGTGGAATAGTAGAATAAAGATAAGGAGACTTTAATGTTGTTTCGTAAAACTGGACGAATAAGTCTTGCGAGTCTGATCGGAGCGTTTTTACTGATTGCGCTACCGAGTCTCGCTAACATTGACTCTGAGAACATCACCGGAATGTGGCTCTTTAACGAAGGGAGCGGAGCCGTCGCTACTGACTCGTCGAACTACGGAAACGAGGGCACAATTCACGGTGCTACATGGGTGGATGGAAAATTCGGCAAAGCTCTTGAATTTGATGGTGTTGATAATTGGGTCGAAGTTCCGCACTCAGACACTGTTGGGTTTGAAGCGGGAACATCCTTCACCATTACGCTCCATTTTAAAGGGACCGCAGTTGGTGGATCGCTTGCTGGCAAAAACTACGAGGATACCTCGCAGGCGTTACCGTGGTACTTGCTCTGGAACGGTGGTGCCGATAGTAAGATAACCTTTTTCCTGCGTGATAGTGCCAGTGCCAGTTTTAGGGCAGATAGCACATCGGATATCGCTGATGACACCTGGCATTTCATTGCTGGTAGGGCGGATGCCGAGACAGGCAAGGCTACGCTGTGGGTTGATGGTGAAATGGAAACCGAAGTTGATTTCAATACGGACGATGGATACGGTACGGGCGAAGGCCCGTTTCACATCGGGCGGCACTATGACCGATATACCACAGGCATCATTGACGAGGTCCTCCTCTTCAATGTCGCTTTAGATGAAGCAGATATGGAAACACTTATGGACGACGGTATTCAATCTGTCACCGCAGTTGAACCTGTGGACAAACTGGCAACGACGTGGGGCAGAATCAAACGGCAATAGACGAATAGAGGAAAAACGATGAAACAGACACTGACATTTCTCGCGCTCGCGCTCCTGTTGTTTGTAGGATTGAACTGCGGGACAGAAAACCCCGTTGAGGAAACAGTAGATACCTCTGCGGTTGGAACTGACGCAACAGGATCTTTTTATGGTGATGTTGAATTAATTGAAGGCGTAACTGTCTACATGCGCTTGTTAAAAGCCGGGCAAATCCTCGCGCAAGTTGAATTTGAAGTGCACGGCGTAAAGTCAGCAAGCACTAACGCAAGCATCTTCACCTCAGTCCAATCTGGTGTCGGAAACTATCACCTTAAGGAGGCTGAACCGGGAGACTACACTGTCCAGATTTCAGCCAAAGGATACCAAACGACGGAGTTGAACGTTACCGTCATCCCAGACCAGAGCATTTCGCTTGATAAAGTTGCACTTGCCGTATTATAAACTCCTGTTTCGCATCTGCGTGGTGTTTTAACGAGCGAAGCGACCGGTGAACCCATCGGCGCGGTCAACCTCCAGCTCAAGGATAACACTGGGAAAATTTACGAAACGTTGACGACAGTGACAGGCGTTTTTTCTTTTGAAAACCTTCCTGTGCAGCAACCCTTTACGTTAACAATTGCGCACGCAGGCTACGAAGGTAAGGAAGTCTCAGTGGATCCGATACCAGAGGCTGAGACATCTGAGCTAACGGTTGAACTGACACCGCAGCAGGAACCAGAAAAGTTGAAGCCGGGTCAGGGCTTGAGCATCGGCAGCCAAGCACCTGCCTTTGAATTACCAGATGGTAACAACAAGTTGCACACACTCGCTGATTATACCGCTGATAAAAACGTTGTTCTTATTTTTTACCGCGGCGGCTGGTGACCGTTCTGCAGAGGGCAACTCGGCGAGTTGCAAAAGAACTATGCCAACATTCAAGCGGCAGGCGCGGAACTCATTGCTATTAGTTCCGATGACGAAGGCGATACCAGACAGACAGTTCAAAATCACGGGCTCAAATTTCCGGTGCTTTCCGATAAGGACAGAGAGGTAATCAATACTTACAACGTCATTGATACCGGCAACGATAGAATAGCGCGTCCAGCCGCCTATATCGTTCGGCAGGATGGAACAGTCGTTTGGAAGTCCCTTGATGGTGTGGCAGTACGTGTGCCAACGGCGAAAATCCTCACGGAATTGGGTAAACTTTGATGAAACCTTACGACACGGTTATAGCAGACATTATCGCTGACAGCCAAGAGACGGCGCACCATCGAGACACGCTCAACCGACGGCAGTTCTTAACTCGACTTGCTACGCAGGTCGGAGGCATCGGTGGTGCGCTTAGCACACTTCCAGCGTTCGCACAACTGAGTAGTGGACAATTACAACCCGACGCTACTACAGAGGCGGTGCCCCTTACGCCTGTCGTTGAGGCTATTGGTAAAAAGGTTTGGGAAAACGATCAGCTCAATGAAGATGCCGTGAGTGAACTGATGGATCAGGCGATGATGCAGTTGACTGGACGTTCCTCCGCGAAAGAGGCGTGGCGAGATAT
The DNA here is from genome assembly GCA_047516705.1 of Candidatus Poribacteria bacterium. Taxonomy (GTDB): domain Bacteria; phylum Poribacteria; class WGA-4E; order WGA-4E; family WGA-3G; genus WGA-3G. The sequence continues at coordinate 3,235 of JAKZUG010000731.1, forward strand.
TGTGCTACCCGACGATATTGTCGGCATAAAAATTAACCCGCTTGCCGGACCGGAACTCAGCACGCATTCCATCATTGTCGATAAAATCGTTGAGGGTTTATACGGTGCCGGGGTTCTCCGAAAGCAGATTATTATCTGGGACCGGTTTGAGGAGCATCTCTTGAACGCCGGCTACCCGATCCAGCAAGATGAAAGTGAGGTGCGAACTTTTGCCTCCGACACAGAAGGCATCGGGTATGACGATGAAGTGTTTTATGAGAGTGAAAAGGATAGTGTTGCGCGTCGGGAGAACGATAGCACTCGCTCTCGGTATTCCCGAATTGTCACGCAGCAGGTTGATGTGCTCATCAATGTCCCTGTCTTGAAGCACCATGCGATGGCGGGGGTGAGTGGATGTTTAAAGAATCTCGCGTTCGGGAGTGTGGATAACACACGCCGGTTCCATGGAAAACCGATCTATTGCAACCCGGCTATTGGTGAGATTCTGGAGCATAAGGTGCTGAAGGAGAAGCTTGTTCTCAATATCGTTGATGGACTGGTCGCCTCGTTCGACAGGGGACCGACATATCATGCCGAAAGCGCATGGAAATACGGTGGACTTTTTGTCAGCACCGATCCCGTTATTCTTGATGTATTGGTACTTCAGACTGTCAACCAGAAACGCGAGGAGATGGAGTTAGATTCCATGTCAAAGTTAGCCAATCATATCACTACAGCGAGTAAACTCGGTTTAGGCACGAATACGCTGGATCAAGCGGATCTCCGGCAAGTTGAGGTTTAATTGTGATACACAAACGGGTATTTCTTTTTATGCTGCTGGTTCTCTTCTGTATTGCTGTCACGTTTTCAGGATGTACAGTGACTTTCACGCAGAGTGACACGCTCCAACTCAGTCTATCGAAACCAACAGATACAGCGATGTCGCTCGTCGCCGAGTTTGAGGCGGGCGAGGCGGACAATATCGCCGGTGATGTCACGCAGAAGACCGGAAGTGTCTGTGCCGGTGGGGCATGCATCATCTATTAGCATGTTTTAACCGCTTCACTGGTGAGGTTTCCTACCTCACTATTCCTCAACCAAGATAGGTGTAAATTTAAGAAAAACGGATCGTGGCATCGTAGGTTGGGTAGAACGGACGGAGGCCAAACGCTAACAGACCCAAGAGGACTCACCTTCCGACCATACGCCTGTGATTCTGCGGATCTATAGTGAAACCCAACGCTTATGTTGTGAAGTGCCCGCAACGATGGCGGTATGAAGTTGGGTTTCACTATGTTCTTGCGTGTATATGGCAGCCTATTGGATTTGAGGTGTGTTTGAAACACCGACATTTGCCTTCTCAACGCCGCTCTACCCAACCTACGGAAACCCATGGAACCCTAAATTGACACCTATGGTAGAAACGTGCAGCAACCAAAGACTCAAGCCCCAGAGGGGTGGAAACCTTGTAGAGATGCTACTACAAAAT
>JAKZUG010000732.1:0-10996 GCA_047516705.1 Candidatus Poribacteria bacterium
ATTGAATTCTGGGAACCTGACGCTTGAGACGGAATCAGCGGGACGGGTTGAAATGAATCAGACCCCGTTGCCGCACACGCATACCGGTCTTGTTGAGGATTTCGTCAATCATCTCAAAACAGGTGAACCGATCCGGTGTTCAGGTGAGGCTGGATTGCAGACGAATGCGATCATCGCGCAGATAATATAGGCGTGTCCTCTTACATTGTAGGAGTGCTTTGTGGGTGCTCCGAGTTGTTTGATTCGGAGAAGATGGATTAAGTAATCTGGATCGGACGACGGGCGATGAATCGCCCTACTACGAACGGTTCTGCTTGTAGTAGTGCTATTTATAGCACGTCCCAGAACTACTTAGTTGAATTCGGTGCGGTTGAAAACCGCACCTACGAATTGGGTCTAGCTAATTCGCTCCGATTCCAACGTGAGCCATTCGCCGTATCCCCTCGGCATCTCTGCTGGCGGTTCCAACCCCGATTCCTCGCGCCACCGTAGCAGCGGATGCCGCCGATCCGCCTGCGGAAGATTGACACGTGTCCCATACGCCGCTGATTCAAATATCCCCATCATCATCTCAATAATGTGTCGTCCCTCGGTGCCACTGCACGTATGTGCCCTGCCTTCATCCATGGCGTTGACGTAATCCTCCACGAACCAGTAATCCATCTCCGACGCGCTACTTTTGGGATCGTAGTGTTCGGGGTAGATGAGTTCCAACGCCTCCCACTGGTCGTGTGTCCCATCGGGAAGGTAGTGTGGTGTAGGGAGCCACCATGCGCCGCCGATCTTCCAAATAAGTCGTCCCTCAGTCCCATAGAGCTCCATAGAATACGCATCGGTATCCATCTTAGGAAACCGGTGTTGGAGCAGCGTGCCGGTGACATTGCCTTCATACTGCAACGTTGCGGTGATATATTCACCCGCGATCGTTCCCATACCGCTCGGTGACGGCACAACATCTGTAGGCGTGATCGGTTTTCCGCCTGTCGTCAGGTGCGCAACAACACTTTCGCAGCGTTTCCCGAAGTGCAACATGTTGTTCAGCATGTGTGTGCCGATGTTCATCAGTCCGTAGCCGCCGTAGTAGCCTTTCCCGCTGCCGTACATATAGCGTAGTTCACCGATTTTCCCAGCATTAAAAGCACGTGCGAGTGCCTGCATAGATGCACCAACTCTCCCCTGATGATGCACGGCGATCTGCACGCCTTTCTCTTCCGCTTTGGCGATAACAGCATCCGCTTCCACGAGGTCTACACACATCGGTTTCTCAACCTCAATATGGACACCGTGTTCCAGTACACGCATACACAGATCGTAATGGAACTCCGTGCCAGTCGGAATCGCGACAATGTCGGGTTGTGTCTGCTGGATCATCTCATCTAAATCCGTGAACCGTGCCGTGACGTTGACTTCGTCGCCCAAAGTGTTCAGGCGTTCTTCAACCAGATCACAGAGTGCCACGATCTCTGTGCGTGGGTGTGCGTGATATGCCCGTGCCGCTGCTGTCCCGCGTCCTCTACATCCTAAAATCCCGATCCGATATATTTTCATAAGTTCTCCTTTCTTTGTCCATGTATCCGCTTGCCTGCGCCGTTGATGTTTTCCATTGTACCATAATTCATTTAAGGGGTCAATGCGTTTGATTTCTCAGGGCAGAGGCATTCAGTTGTCAGCAGTCAGGGGTCAGCGGGATGGTTGTCAGTTGTCAGTGACTACCGGATTTGGAATGTTATGGTCGTATGTTTAGATTTCTGCCATGCCGAAACCGGCACTATTTTTGTCGCCGAAACCGCATTCGTAACCTATTTGGATCAACGGAATACTCCCCGAGACACGGAATGGACACATTACCCCTTTTATCTTGATGCCTTTGTAGTCTACGAGACGCGTGACGCGTCCTTGTCGTCTGCTGATATAGTCGGTGTCGAAACGGAATGTTAAAGTGTCGTCATGCGGCGCGCTACCGTGGATCGCCTCGTATTTGCGCATCAGGTTTTGGTGAATGAGTTCGGAGAGTGCTGGATCGTCCGGCATGCAGTAGTGCGTGCTCTGTTTGCCATCCCACTCACGGACAGTGCTCATCACAATCGGGGAAAGGCACCGGAAATGCATTTCTGATTGGAAACGTGGGATGCGCGGCACGGTGACATCTCTGACTTGTAAGTGGCGGTGTCCAAGAGATAAACGTCCCTCGGTTAAGAGTGTATCGGCAAAATGGGACAGAAAGCGTTCTACTGGGGAAGAGATGTACCATGTTAGAGTTGAACGGAAATGGATCTTGTCACCGGTGATGCGTCTGCGTTCCGCCATGAGTTGTGAGAAGGTGAAGAGTTTGAAATGTTTCTCTGCGGCGAGATAGCCTTCGTTGTGTAGGAAGGTTGCGTATTCAGGATCGGATTCTGCGAGGAACCGGTAGATTACGCCAGTGAGCAGATGGTTGTAATTAACGGGGAGGGTGAGTTCGTCCCCGACATCGACAAGGATTTTGATTCGCATTAGGTTACCTCCATCGATATGGCTATATTAAAGCCCCATACGAAGGGCAACCGCGGCGAGCAGAATGAGCAATGAGACAACACCCATCAGGCTGGAGACGATTGACATCTGCGAGCGGAGCGGCTTGATCTCTGGCGGGAGCTCCTCAAGTGTCGGATCTAAATCCTCAATCGCTGTTGCCAATCGGGGTGCAAAAATCATGCTGTGCAACACCGTGAGGATAATCAACACGAAGAAAAGCAGAATTTTGATTAAGAGGGTGCGCATAAAAGCATCGGAGATCGGGCTTGGAGAGGTGATGTCAACGGATGAGAAAATGTTAACGATGCCGGTAAAAAATAGCACACCGATACAGCCCCATACAACAGGTTCAAATCGTTTGCCTATCTGCGTCAAGATTTTGATACGTTGAACGGGTGGTAGGCTCTGTCTGAAGTGTGGGACGATCACCATCGCCAAAATAAGGTTACCGCCGACCCATGTAACAGCGGCGATAACGTGTATCCAGAGAACGAAGAGCGAGAATATATCCATATTTGAAATTCCTTTGATTACCTATCGGGTGTGAGCGTTCTGTAAAGCTTCAATATTGCTAATAACTGCTTCCGTGCGTGTGATTAAAGTGCTACGCTCGTTCGTCGTGAGCGGCACGGGTGCGAAGCGATGATAATCACACTTCGTAAGGAGATCAACGAGTTCTTCAAGAGTCTGTTCGGAGACACCGGCTTGCATGCACACCTCGCGCGCCGTGTCGATATTGCGTTGTGTTAATTCAAGCGTGTCCTCAAGATATTGATACAACGTCTGCGCGAGTGCATTCGCAAACGCCGTTGCCGCATCTGTGGTGTCATTGTGAGTGAGTGCCATAAGTGCTTCGCGCGCTTGTGAAACCGGAGGTGCGGCTTCTGTATCTGCCTGTTGCTTTTTTCGTCCTTTCGGTTCACCGTTGTCAATCGGACCCGTTCCGGTAGCGGTGTTTACTGCCGTATCCGTAGACCTTTGAAATTCTGAACGGTACCAGAGAAAGCCTGCCACCAAGAAGCCGAGGAGCAGAATTGCGAATAAGATTATCCAGATCCGCCACGGTGAAGGGTCAGTATCAACGCCAGCGGCATCGTTCGGGTTTGGACGCACAGAGACAGGAATAGGAGTCGTCTGTGCCGTTGCATAAACTGCACGGCTTGGATCGAAGTAGATATACGCGATAGCAGGGATACGCAGCGTTCCGGATCGAGCGGGGATTAAGGCATAAGCGTAAGTTCGGACTGTCGGTATGGAACCTTCAACGAGATTGGGTCCGTTCACAACGACACCGAGTATAGGTGGAAGTTTGGGAGCTGTGACTGTTTGCATGCTGCCCCGTCCAGAGATCTGCAGGGACAACGTGAGTGCGCGTCCGGTTTCTATGGCACTGCGATCTACCTGTGCGGAGATTTGGTATTCGCCAACGGCACCACTGAACTGCGACGGCTTTCCGGTTTCGGGCAAAGGTTGGACAGTCAATTTCAAGGGATTCGTTTTCAACGTCTTACGTCCACGCGGGATAGGGAGTATTAACGTAGCAGGTTCGATGACAATCTGTCCTGTCCGTTGTGGATATAACCGGCGTACCTGTTCCTGCACCCAAAACGTTTTCCCGCGAATTCGCTGCGTTTGTGGGGACAGCGGTGGCAGTTCCTCAACTAAAAAATCGGGGAATGTCGGGAGTTGTGGGGTTGGCGACGCTTGCGTCGGCAGCACTGCGGTATAGAGATAGCGAAAGGTGTATGTCAGCGGAGCGTTGAGATACGGTTCTGCGGTACTCACTTCGGCTTCAACTTGATGAATGCTGCGCGTCGAAACATCTGTATAAGTGTCGGAACCGCTGACTTGAATGGATCCTGGATTTGCGAAATAGGTGCTGCCTTGGTAGGCAAAACGGACATCGGAGAGTGAAAATTCACCGATTGCCTGTGGAATCAGTTCATAAGCCCACGCTATGGAAACGGCAATCTTATTTGATTCCAATCGGGGTGTCGTTTCAGAGTGGAGGGGTACAGCGAGGAATGCGGGCAGAAAATTGAATTTCGGTGCCTCAATATGCTTGATAGTGGTATCACCTGAAATGGTGAGATCCAACCGTGCCTTCTCGCCGAGCTGGATCTGACGTGGATTTACGACAGCAGCGACATTGATGATAGGCTGCGCAGCCTCCGCCTCTACCAGACTCTGGTCAATGGTGAAAAGCAGGGACATGAAGAGAAGAATCGCGAAAAAAACATAGATCGTTTTTCTCAGCGGTTTACCAATCCTTCTCACGTCGAGGTCCGCTTTTGCGCTGTTGCTGCAGTAATTTTTGCCGTAGCCTATTTTCATTCTTACTAAAACGTTTTAGGAGCTGAAGTGCCTCCCCTTCGCCTATATTGTTCGGTTGCGTTTGCGGCTTCGCGTTTTTATTGGCACGCTGCTGCTGTGCCAAGTCCTCTTGTTGTTGCATGCGTCGAAGTGCCAGTGCAAGGTTGTGTTGCGCATCGGCATCCTGTGAATTCAAACGGAGCGAGTGCCTGTAAGTTTCAATGGCGCGCCTGAGATCACCGATTTTAAATTGGGCATTTCCCAAATTGTAGTAGATATGCGCCAGATTTAGGGTGTTCTCGGTTTTTCTATTGTGCCTTGCTAACGATTCCTGAAACGCCTGTATTGCTTCGCTAAACCTGCCGATTCTATAGAGCACGGCACCGAGATTATAGTGCGCGACCGGGTTATCAGGCTTCTGAAACGTCGCATCTTGAAAGGCGATTTGTGCCGTGTCGTAGTTCCCCTGCAGATATGCCTCGTTTCCGGCTTTCATCGCGCGCGTCCAACCGCCGACCCATCCGACGAGCGCAGAAGCGATTAAGATTAAAAAGCAGATAAGGCACTTATGTCGCATAGTCCGACCGATCCGCGTCTCTGTTTTGGTAGGTTCTGTGAAAGTATTTTAACGTGCCAATTCAGATTTGTCAAGTGTATTTCCATATTGAGTCAGAGTCATTCAGTTTCCGCGTAGTTTTGATCTTCCGATTGAAAACTTTCTTTGTAGGAGCGACCTCCCGGTCGCGACGCTTGCTCTAAAATCTGTGTAGAAACAGGGATAAAAAACATCTTGAGCTCCAGCGGGGCGGCATCTGTGTAGAAGTTCAGTTGTCAGTTGTCCGTGGTCTGAATCACGGATTGCGCGGATTATCAACGGTTGTTATGCTGAGGCGGGGTTACATGCGGTAAAAAATAATACCATTTCTGATATATTATGTTTCATTTACGGAAGATATTTCCCAAATAAGGTGCTATCGGTGTAAGAAACCCCCTAAATCCCCCTTATCAGGGGGACTTCTGGAGACTCCCTGTTATGAAAACCATACAAATAGAAATGGTATAATTAACGTGAGTTCGATAAAAGATTTCTGTTTGTAGCGCAAACTGTTAGTTTGTGCTACAACCTATATCTTCGACCCCTAAAAATGGAACCTTTAGTTAGTAACGTAAGTTCGAGATAACGGCGTATGCTCAACACCAAAGCGTATCATTTGTTGGGTTTCGCTCTATCTATTTGACCGGAGCCTTCATCGCGAATCGGCATTTAGAGTATCAGCTGGCGGGTTCTTGGTATTTACCGCTCTACCCGGGGTCCCCATAGCGAACAGCGTATGGGGCCTACGGATATACTTGGTTTTTATTATCGAACTCACGTTAATTACGTAATTCTGTAAAAGACGATTTCAATTACAGAATGTCTGTAATCCTGAAAATCCTTGAATCTTGTAAATCACGGTTCAGACAATTATAGTAAAGCCCCTAATTACCTATACACTGGCGAGGTTAGGAATGCAGATCGCATTTGGGCGCGTACGCCATAAAACTTCGCCAGCGGGGAAGTGTGTTTTCGGGACAGCTGCTCATTCATTCCGAAAAAAATAAGGCGCGCTGTGAGAAACGCGCCTACAAAAAATAGCAATGATTGCTTATTTCCGCTTGATGTCTGCCCAAGTCGTTGTCAACTTCCCGGCGGGTTCAACAGGTGTTAGCGGTGCGATTTCATCGAAGAAACTTTGCTTATCCGTTGCATCTTTCGGGTAAATGGTAACCGCGTCATGGGTTGCATCGTCAAAGTGGAGGTTGAGGTATGCAGAACCGCCGCCTTCACCACAACGATAGAGGAGCACGTTGGCACCTTTTTGCAACTTGACTTCAACGTTGTGAAGAATCGTTTGCGCGGCACCTGTCCATCTGGAATTGTTGTACCATTTTTCGCCGTTAATCCAAATCTGGGCGTAGTCGTCATGTGCGGGGGACATGATAGAGGTCATATCGCTCGGCGCGTCAATAACGATAACCGCATAGATTTCGAGGTCATCAACCGGACCGCCTCTGTCCATATTATTACCGTCTGTGGGGTCAATTTCAAAGACTGTCCACGCACGTGTACCACCGTGGTCGGCACCCCATTCCACATCAACATCCTGTGTCATGAGCAGACCTGCCATGGTTGAAAGCGATATATCGGTAATCTGTCCGCCGGTGCCTTCAGATACGAGATCAATAGGTGAGGTTATCTCAAAGCCATCACTGCCTTCATAGTTACCCTCGGGTCCATACCACTTGGTAATCCATGTTGTTACAGCACTATGGTCTTCTCTCAGATCGTCAGCGTTGGGGTCTGGGTCTGCTAAGAGTGCGTCTCCCTCCAGGGGACCACCTTGGAGTAGATCAGCCGCAAATACATGGTGTGAGCCGCTGATAACGAGTGCGAAAACAATAGCAATCGCGAGTGTAAAAATACCAAATCTTTTCATTTATGCGTAATTCCTTTTCTTGGTTAATAGTTAAGAGTGTTAGGTGGCGTTAAGGTGCCGCCTAAACCTCTTGGATAGATTCTGAAATGCTAAAAAGACTTCCAACATTTCAGATGTTATTGTAACATTTTCACAAATATTTGTCAAATACAACGGATATATGCGCTATTTCGTTTCGGGCAAGCACATAGCATAAAACAGCACCCACAGAGAGAACAATGAATCTCAGGTGCGTTTTATAGGTTCCGTTTAATATCTGCCCAAGTCGTGGTCAACTTCCCTATAGGTGCGACATCAAGAAAACCTTGAATTTCTTGAAAGAAACTGTTTTGGTCATTCGCCTTATCGGGATAGATCCTAACGGATTTGTGGGTTGCGTCATCAAAATGGAGGTTGATATACGCGGAGCCTCCGCCTTCACCAACCCGGTAGAGAACTACATTCGCACCTTTTTTCAATTGCACCTCAACGTTGTAATCAACCTGTGTTGCGGTACCTGTCCACGCGGCGTTATTATACCATTTCTCGCCGTTAATCCAAATCTGGGCGTGATCGTCGTGCGCAGGGGACATGACGGCTTTTCTTGCCAGGGGTGAGTTAATTACGATAATTCCGTAAATATCATTATTATCAATAGGACCCCCTCTGTCCATATTGTTCCCGTCTGCCGGATCCAATTCAAAAACTGTCCATTCCCGAGGACCGCCGTTGGCATCTTTCCATGCCATATCAACAGATTGTGTAAGATTCAAACCTGCCACTGTTGAGAGTTCGACTTGTGTCAGTTTCCCGTTGGTGCCTTCCTCAATAAGGTCTCTTTGAGCCGTGGCACCGAACCCACCGTTGTTTTCATAGTTGCCGTCGGGTCCGTACCACTTGGTAACCCAGTTGGGATTTCCTGAGTGGTCTTCGTTCAATTCGCCAGTTGGGTTTTTGAACCAATCTTCTTCTTTTAAGGGACCGCCCTCAATGTTGACCGCGCCCTGCGCGAATGCAGAGTGTGAAGTACCCATAACCAGCATAAACGTGACCACTATCGCGACTGTCAGCTGGTAAAAACTTTTCATTAAAATTTGCCTCCTTATAGACAAGTCATAAATATAGCAGGTTTTAGAAACCTGCTTATTTTGTGAGCGGATTCTTGAATCTCAATATAATTTAGATTCATTAAAGTTTATCACTATGTATATAGTATACATTCTTAGCGACAATTTGTCAAATGTGGGGTGTCCAAAGTCAGAGTCATTCAGTTCTCCCGTAGGAGGGATTTCCGAATCGCGACATATCCCAGTAGGAGCGATCTCCGAATCGCGACTTTCCAACCAAAATGGTTAAAAAACCAAAAACTGAATGGCTCTGGTCTAAAGTTCAGAGCCATTCAGTCAGCGATTGTTAGTTGGCGAGGTTTGAAACCTCGCCAGCGGAGTGCTATGTATCTAAAGAGTTGCTGAAGGCACACAATCCACTCGCGTTTGTGGAGAACCTTTTATCGAACTCACGTTACTTGCCGAGCTCAGGCGAATTTGAGGAAAGACCATCGTCAGAGAAGGGAATGTATTTGAGCAAGACCGGTGCTGTTACAAACCGCGCCTACCGGGTTGGGGTTGGGACTACACAGCGCGGTTAGAAACAGCGCCAGCAAAGGGTTTGCGTAAGTCCTCATAGCATTTGAAAAAAAGTCCCTGCCTCAAGAGGGAGGCGGGGACTTGAGTTTAGCGATCCCGTTTATAGTAAAGTTTGAAAATATGTGAACATTTCAGAGAGTGACAACCCTTCCCATCCACGCTGGCGAGGTTTGTAACCTCGCCCCATAATGACCAAGTAATTGTAGATTTTACTATAGTTATCAGCATATTGAAAGTGAATCATATCGCATTTGGGAGGAATGTGGCGAGGTTGGGAATGCAGATCGCATTTGGGGGAGTACGCCGCAAAACCTCGCCAGCGAGGAAGGGAATTTGCGTAAATCTTAATTTTTATGGAGATGGGTAGGTATCTAAGGCAGCGTGCCACTTCGTGAGTTGTACGACGCGTTGTTCGGGATCTACGGGCATTTCAAGCGGCCTACCGCGGGTATCAACGACTAACCCAACAACACCGCCCATCGCTTCTGTTTCAACGGCGTTCCCGTTCCCAGCACCAAGATCAAACCGGCGTGAAGGTTGGAGTTTCAATGTCGCTTTTTCACCCAACGGAAGCGGATAACGGCGAAGTTCACCAAACGGAACGTCTTCACGCGTTAGAGGTATCTCCTCACCACTGATTTCGATAGTGAGACATTCGTCCCCGGTATTCCCTTTACCGATCGGGGCAACAGAGGTGCCCAAGTGAATGAGGCAGTCTCGCTCAAAGACCTGTGTGGCAGCTTCAGGGTTGACTTGTGCAAGCACACCGAGTTGAGGCATCATGAAGATGCTGTCAACGGCGAGATGGGTGATGCCTTCGGGTTGAAACGCGTCTATCATCATGAGCATCGCTTGCTGCCGACGCGGCGCATGCGATAAAACGCCTCCACTACCGACGATCATATCTAAAGTGTGCATATTAACAAGAGTCTGACCGCTTTCTGACTGATTGAAAGCTTCAGAGATAGTGCGCTGTTGTTGTACACCGCGCAACTCAACGGCGAGTTGTTTATGCTGTTCAAAAGCGAGACGGAGTGCCTCACGTGCAATCGCCTGTTCAAGAATCAACTCTTGCAAGGTTTGCGGAATCGTCGTGGGGCGAATCATTTTGTTTTTGACGCGATTGCGGAGATCCCCCACCTCAATGTCAAACGGCACCCAGCGGAGGACGTTTTCTAAACCGGCTTCAACGAGGACATTCGAGACGCTGTAGCTCATACCGAGGTTGGCACTAACAGTTCGGTTAAAGATCGGTTCTGCTTCCTTATTTTTGAAGACAGAAAAGACATCCGTTGTCGCGCCGCCGATGTCAACGCCGATAACTTCAATATCCTGTTGCGTAGAGACGGTCTGAATTATTTCACCCACAGCACCGGGGGTCGGCATAATCGGTGCATCCGTCCAGTCGATGAGTCGCTTGTAGCCGGGGGCATGTGCCATGACATGCTCAAGGAATTGTTCCTGAATCTTGTGACGTGTCGGCATCAGGTTTTCACGTTCCAAAACGGGACGCAGGTTGTCTACGATCTCCAGTGCCATGACATCTTGCAAACGTTCTTGAATTGCTTCACGTGCGTCTATATTTCCAGCATAGATAAGGGGGAGTTCGTAGGCAATACCCAATCGCGGTCTCGGACGTGCAGCGGCGATGATTTCAGCCAATTCAACGACGTGTGAGGTCGTCCCGCCATCAATACCACCAGAAAGGAGTAACATATCGGGTCGGAGATGTCGGATGCGTTCTATTTTTTCGTGTGGGAGGCGTTTGTCGTTAGAGGCGATAACATCCATGACAATCGCGCCTGCACCGAGTGCAGCACGTTCCGCGCTTTCGCCTGTGAGATTGCGGACAACGCCTGCCACCATCATCTGGAGTCCACCACCCGCACTACTCGTCGATATATAAATGTCTACGCCTTCGTCTCCACGTTGTGGTTTGAGGATGACACCGTTATCGAGGAGTTTGCGTCCAGCGAGTTCCTCAACTTCGGTGATGGCGTTGATAACGCCTGCGGTTACATCTTCAACGGGTGCTTCAACAGTAGTGGGTGCTTCGCCACGCACGAT
>JAKZUG010000733.1:0-8494 GCA_047516705.1 Candidatus Poribacteria bacterium
GTCATGCACACGACCACTGACGATATGCCCTACCAGCATGCCGAACCCATTCGTGACAAAGAGGAGCAGCGCTTGGGAACTCACACGGATGTCCTGTGCACTCAATCGCTCCACAGCAATCATGCCACCGACAAAAAAGAACGAATAGCAAATACCGTGCAATGTTTGCGCACCGACAACCAACCACACGGGTTGACCAATGGCGAAGATGGCGTAACGGACGGGCCACGCAAGAATACCTAAAAAGATAGTAAACCGCATGCCGAACCGGCGCAGACACGGAAATAGTAAGAGCATGAGCAAAACCTCAGCGACCTGTCCGAGACTCATCGCTAAGTTGGCACTACTTCCGGCAAGCCCAATGCCGTGTTCTGCCTCGGTCAGAAAGAGGTAGGTCAAATTATAATAGAAAGGGAGTTCAATAGCAACAACGAATGAGATAACCAGAAGCACAGCGAAGTTTCGATTTGAGACGAGGGAGAAGGCTTCAAGGAAGGCGTACGGATTTTTTGCCTCTTTGCTCGGCGGCGTGTTGGGCAGCGTTAAGCAATAGACACCCATCATTAATGAGAGCACGGCACCGAAGAGGAGACAGTCGCCAACGTGTGGAAGCGTTGTCTCTTGTCCCTCCCAGAACCGGAGGTATAAACTCAGGATCCAGTTAATCGCAATCCAACCGAGTGTTCCGAAAACCCGAATATTTCCGAATTTATCTGACTGTCCTGTATGGCGGAAAGCAATAGCGTTGGTCAGTGCGATCGTTGGCATATAGAGAACAGCGTGTAGGAAAATCATACCCCACATCATTGGGAAGGAGGTCTGCTTCCATGCAATGAAGAGACAGATACCACCGAGTAGATGAGAGATCGCTGCGAACAGTTGTGCTGGCATTAAGCGATCCGCAATCCATCCTGCGATGATTGGCGAAATTATCGAACCGATAGCAGTCGTGCCAAAGACGTAACTAATCTGCTTGCCGCTGAATCCGAGGTTTTGCATGTGTCCAGCGATAAGTACTGCCCACGCGCCCCATATAGCGAACTGTAGAAACATCATTCCGGACAGCCGTGCAAAGGTTCCCAATTCTGTTCGTTTATCTTCCATAATCGGTCTCCTCTTTATATTCAATTTCGGGGCTTCATGATTATTTGCCTACCGCCAATGCGCAATCGCTTCTGTTGACTGTACTATGTGCATTCCTGCATCCGAAAACTCGGCGAAAGCAGCGTCAGCGGGCTCTGTGTAGTCCACTATCCCCGGCACAACAACGGGTGAAGTCAGATCATCTACCAAATAGACTTTCTTGGCTAATTTTATATCGCTCTGCTGAATTTCTGCAAGCAGGTCGCTGACAGTCCACGCGACACAGTGGCTCTCTGCCTGCCCCGCGATAATCACTTGATCGTATTCGAGAAGTATTTGGAGAAAGTCGTTATTTTTTTCTGCGATTGGCTTACCGTCCGCGTCGTTAAGGACTTCCGGACGCAAGACCGAATAGTTTTCAGTCAGCGGATTCTGTCCTTTAATTTCGTAATGTATCTGGGTCTTACGAGCGATCATGTGGAAAAAGCAGGCTTCATCAACGGCAGAAACAACGGCATGTCCAATCCCACCGAGCATCGCATGGTAGGGCCATATCGCGAGCGGATACTTGCCCTCTGCAGTGAGCGTTTTGACGTAGTGTTCACCGTACGCCTTGAGCCATGTGTATGGGTTCGACGCTGGAACTTGGCGCGGTAGATTTAGGCTGCCAACAATAGCAGGATTGACATGCCATCTGCCTGCCTCAATATCCTCTGGTGTAATTAGTGTCTGTAGCGGTAACGGATGCTCACCCGCATCATTAATCCAGAAGACTTCGTGAAATATTTGCATCGCCGTATGCGTATCCAGTGTGCAAGCGATTTTGGTAATATGTGGCAGGTTACGATAGATGAACTGACACAAACGCACACTGTCTTCTACCGCACCATTTCCCGACCTACCACCGACGAACAGTTCATAACCCGGAATACAGAATGTATTTTGGACATCGACAAGGAGCAGACAGGTCCGAAAATCGTCCTCGGATGCGGGGCGTATTGAATGTTGTTCTGCCCACGTGAGTGCCTCACGCTGGCGTTCTTGATAGGGGATCCGCCAGACCTTGTCTACCTGATTAACATCGAAATGTTCTGGGAATGGAAGTTGTGGTGTAGGCATAGTGTCGTTCCTATTTCACAGCAAATATTAATTCTCTCAATTAACAGTTTCCAACGCACCCCATTTTGTCGCCAGTTTTCCTTGGGATTGAACAGACAGAGCCTTCTCAAAACCTTCTTCCATGACTTGCGTGATATCCTCTTGGGTCAAGGCGACATTAAAGAAAACCAGTTCGTCAAGGTAGCCGATCCAGTTCCGGTCGCCGCCGTCCCAAGCCCCAATTCTTGCGGGACCGAGTTTCCCGGGTACAGTGCCTTTGTCATCCTCCGTGTTTTCCTCACCGTTGATGTAGTAGCGTCTTAACTTCTGCTTTGTGCTATACACGGTTGCAAAGTGATGCCATTTGTTTATCTCTTTGTCGGTAAAGAAGGTTTTGGATCTGATTCCATAAACTGACTGTTGATCGCTGACATCCGAAAACCGAAAACCGAATACCCCTAACATTTTATAGAATTTCTCGGTTTTTAGCAACAAAAATTGGTTGATATATGTTATACATATATGATAGAATAGAGGAACACTCTCCGGCTTAGTATCTTTTAACATCTAAAAATTTTGTAGGGGCAACATATAACATGAAAAAGTTTTTTAAGCCACTCCCGGATTTAGAAGAGAGGCTTAATCAGGTCAACGAACGGATGCGGCGGGCACGCCGAACCTTGGATTGGCGAACGAGAGAAGCTCTTATCCCGCTTGATATTCAAGAGGATTTTAGCATCTCTGAATTGCAAGGCGATGTGATGCTCGTTTCACGTGACGGCGGTGTACATGATAAGGTCAGAAATCTCATCCGCTCTGAAGGTTACGGATGCGATATTCCAGAGCGAATCTCGGAAGCCGTGGGTTTGTTGAAGTTGGGCAAATATCAGATGGTAATTGCCGATTACACCCGCCGCTCGCGAGGTCGGCTCTTTGAATATATCAGGCGGTATCAGCCACATGTCAAAATTGTCTCGATTGTCCGTAATGACGACGAGGGACGACGGGTCATGAGAGCCGGCAGCTACAGTTACCTGTTAGGTCGTGGTTTTGACCCAGAGCAGTTACGCACCTGTATAACAAGTGCTCTTAAATTGAAGCACCGCACCTGCTGGTTGTTAGCACACGGCGAACGTTGCAACCGATCATGTGTTAATGATTTCCAATCCGATGCAGATTTTGCGGACCTTGAATAAAGCACGGGACCGATCTTTTAACAGCAAATTCTGGAAACCTATAAACTGCAGCAAAAATGGCAACAAATTTAGAATTCAAGGCAGCGTGTCAGTCGCTTGAAAGTCTCTACCCGAAGTTGGCTGACTTAAACGCGACACATCGTGAAACCGTCCATCAAATTGATACCTATTTTTATGTGACGCAGGTAAAAGACGCTTCACTATTGGAAACTTGCAAACCACGCCTTAAATTGCGTGAGATTGATGAGGCAGGTGAAGCGTGGCTCATCTACTATGAACGTCCGAATCACAGCGAATCTCGCTATAGTCAGTACCAACTCAGCAAGGTTAGCGACCCGTCAACCCTCAAAGCGTTGCTAACCGTTGCTTTCGGCGTCGAAACGATTGTAAAAAAACAGCGAGAGGTCTGGATGTTCAAAAATACCCGCATCCACCTTGATACAGTTGCCGATTTAGGGCAATTTATCGAATTAGAAACGGTGTTTCAGGGACAAACGGAAACCGAGGCAATAGACGAACATCAGCACGTCAAAAATACACTCCACTTAGACACTGCCGACCCAGTTGCCGTCTCCTATAGCGACCTTGTTATGCAAAAGTCGTAGCCAAATATCAGCAGTATTGCGTAAGTCTTATATTTTTCTTCCACCACAGAACTATAACTCTCCAGCCAAACACACGCATATTTTTTCAGAATTATGCACCCGTTTCACTCCTAAGTAGCGTCACCAGATTTGAAAACAGAATGATGAAACCACCCTTTTTTGGAGGCGACTCATGAAAAACGAAGATGTTGAACTCATTCAACGCGTCCTCGAAGGCGATGATAATGCCTTTTCCGTGCTGGTCAGAAAATACCAAAAACAGGTGCACGCGCTCGCGTGGCGGAAAATCGGAGACTTCCACATCGCTGAGGAGATTACACAAGACACATTCCTGAAAGCATACAAGAGACTCGCAACCCTGAAGAAGCCGCAGCGTTTCGTCAGTTGGCTTTATGTCATTGCTGCAAACCGCTGTAGTTCTTGGCTCCGTAAAAAAAGGTTGTGGACGCAGCCACTTGAGGAACTTGAGGAGACAGACAACGCGCACGTACAAAATGTCGCGTATTCTGGATACGTCGTTGCGGAAAACGAGCACACGACCGCAGAAACGCAACGCGATGTCGTCAAAAAACTGCTCTCAAAACTACAGGAAAGTGAACGCACTATCATCACCCTCCACTACTTCGGCGAGATGTCCTGTACAGAGATTGGCACCTTTTTAGGCGTATCCCAAAATACTATTAAGAGTCGCCTCCGCCGCGCACAGCAGCGTCTAAAGAAAGAAGAACCGATGATAAGAGAGGCTTTAGAAAACTTCAAAATCACGCCGAATCTCACTGAGAACGTCATGCAAGAGATTTCGCGTATCAAACCCGCTGCACCGTCCGGTGGTAAGCCTGTCATGCCGTGGGCAATCGCCGCTTCTACGCTGGCAGTGGTGTTGCTAATGCTGGGCATTGGGAATCAACAACACGCCATCCGTTTCCAGCAGCCCTATAGCCTTGATGCCGCAGCGGAGATGACGGTTGAACTTATTGAAGCACCCATCGTGCTGAACGTCGCATCAAAACCGGATATACGGACGCAGATTGGAAGCACCAACACACAAGGCAAAAGCAATAAATCTGAGCAGACACCTAACGATGCCCCCGCATTTGTTGCAGAAGCACACGCTGACGAACTTTTCGATGATTATACAAAATGGAAGCTGCCGAAAGAAGCGAAAGCGCGACTCGGAAAAGGCGGAATTAATGTCCTTCAGTTTTCACCAGACGGCACACAACTCGCTGTCGGAAGTAACATCGGTATATGGTTGTATGATGCAAAAACTGGAAAAGAGATTGACATGTTCCCCGGTATGTGTCAGTCCATCGCATTCTCGCCGGATGGCAGATTCATTGCAAGTGGCGGCGGAACATATACATTTCATGAGGGATTCCAATTGTGGGAGATTGCCACCGGTCAAAGAGTGACAGGCATTGATAGTCTACCCCCTGCATCAGTATTGCAATTCTCTGAAGACGGAAAAACACTTGTCACTTTGGGTAAATGGGGAGACTCAATTGGTAGGTTAGATGTTGAAACCGGAAAAGCGAATGTGAAGAATATCAAGGAACGATCTTGGGAAATGATAAAGAGTCGAAGCACTCCTGAACCTTGCGCACTCACATACGATAAATTTACCGTTGGTGGAAAGAATGGGATAATTGAGTTGTGGGACACAACCACTGGTGAAAAATTATTCACCACCACAGCAGAAGTTGAGAACATTCAGCAACCGCCACCTCAGTTTGTTCCGGAAATAGAGACAAATGAGAAGGCTCAAGTGGCAGTTCCTCGCCCTTTAAAAATGAACGAGGGTGCCCCGCGTTTTCTGGTGAGAGGTGCAGGAGATGTACCGTTTTTACCACAAGACAGTAACCACATTTTAGTCTTAGCATTTTCTCCAGATGGCACGCAACTCGCAAGTGGAAGCAAAGATAAAACTGTCCGATTATGGGATACTGACACAGGCGATGAACTGGCTATTCTACGAAAACACACCGGATGGACAAACGCGTTAGCATTTTCTCCAAATGGGAAAAGGCTCGCAAGTGGCAGCACTGATAAGATGGTGCAACTGTGGGATACCGATACGCGTGAGCTGCTCACAACACTCACCGGACATCTAAACGCGATTGCTGCCCTAACCTTTTCACCCGATGGTAGAACACTCGCAAGTGCAAGCACTGATGGAACAATCCGGTTCTGGGACGCTGAAACAGGAGATTTGCAACCTATCAATATCACAGAACACACGGAGTGGGTGAAGGGAGTGACCTTCTTTAAAGACAATTCCACACTCGCAAGTGTCGCATTTAACGGCATAATTACTTTCTGGGATTTGGAAACATCACAAAAAATCGGTTCCCAAACTACTGGACATCGGGATTTATTACCGACTTTAGCGTTTTCACACAACGGAACCAAGCTCGCTAGTGTCGGGGCAAAAGCTACTATATTCTTCGATGTAGGGTCAGGGATAGGGGTCTTAACATGGAAGCCAGATTTTCTGGTTCGACTGACGGATGTGAAGACAGGACGTGAGTTAGCAATATTAAATGAGGTGAATGCTGGAGCTCATCCACGTTCAAGTATGGCTTTTTCACCTGATGGAAAAACGGTAGCCTTCGGGAGTTCAGGTAAAATTCATTTATGGAATACAGAGACAGATAGTAGGCTTGACATATCTCTCGTAGATGAAAACGGCGATTTGGAACTTCCACCAGACATGGTGCTCCTCCAGAGACCTGAAGCTATTGCTTTGGGATTCTCGCCTGATGGGAAAAAACTTATCAGTGGAACCATGGGAGGAAAAGTTCAGATGTGGGATGCAGAAACTGGAGTTGAATTAGCTCCCTTCCTCCAAGGACAGGATCGGGATCCTATTACAACACTCGCATTTTCTTCAAACGGCACACTGATCGCTGTCGGAAGTGAACGAAAAATCCGTCTGTTGGGTAGCAGTAAGCAGCCCCGCCTTAAAGATATCCCACGCGGTACCAAATCGTTAGCGTTCTCACCTGACGACACTGTTCTCGTCGCAGGACTTAGAAACGGTGGAATCGAATTATTCGATATGAAAACAGGCGAGAAAATCACTACGCTCAACGGGCACACGGCAACAGTAGAGACGTTAGTATTTTCACCCGATGGCAAAACTCTCGTTAGTACGGGACAAGATGGAACCATCCTTGTGTGGGATTGGGAGGAAGCCATCAAGGGCACGCCCGTAATGGATGAATAACAAGGAAATAGTTTTCAGTGCTCAGTTGTTAGTTAAGAGTTTTGCTGTGGTGGGAACAACATATTTTTCTGCCACAAGGAATTAACTGAAAACTGATAACCGATAACTGACAACCACTAAAACCTAATCCTGAGAGACATGCGATGGCTCCCACCCAATGCTGGATGGTTCGCAAACGCATAGTCTAACCCCGCGCCTGCACCCGTGACGAACCGGAGGTTCAACCCAACGCCAGCTGTCAACCGGCGGATACGCTCTATCCCCTTACGTTCATCAAAGCCGACACGCAATGAAAGCAGATCGAAAAGCGTCCATTCGGCACCCCCATGTAATTCAACCCATGAAGACAACGCTCGTAACGCCTTTTTTGAAAAGGTCCACTGCAACTTAACGCCATCCTTAATGTAGGTATCCAAAGCGAAGGTAAGGGTGCTACGGAAAATGGCAAGTGTGTGTGTCGTTGCAATGCCGATTTTGAGATGTGGCGGTATCGTCTCGGTGTGGGATGTCAGGTCTGCTGATGGTGGTGGCGTGTTCCAATAGATTTTTGTCTGAAAAACATCGCTGGCTTGCAGTCCGAGCGTCAGGCGATGAGGCTTTTCTGGATTTGTCATCGCAACAAAACCGATGTCTGCACCGCCACCGATGGCGTTTGTTGTCCGATATCCGCTCATGTAGAGAAGCTTGAGTGTGCTACCAAGACGGAAATCTATACCGTGAAAAGAAGGGAGTGTCCAACCAGACGCGAGGAGGAACGCGTTATCCGTACTATTGAAAGTCCCCACCACTTTTGGACGGTTCGTCGGCCCGACAGGACGCGTAACTATCGGTAGACTGGTGATAGGAATATCGTCAACACCGACGCGTAGCCAACTGATACCGATCGCGCCTCGCTTTTTGAGCGGATGGACATAACTCACAAAGTCATAAGCGTCCTGCCCATTGAGCGTGGAATGCATGAAACTGACTTCGTATCGGGTGAGGTATCCCAATCCAGCAGGATTCCAATAAGCCGCGTAGGCGTTGTCACTCAGAGCAGTTCCCGCACCCCCCATAGCAAGGGCCCGGGCACCGACACCAAGTGTTAGGAAATCCGCTGTATATTTCGCATCCACAGATTGGATTGCAACACACAGCATAATTATAGACACAATAAAGTGTCCGATGTATTTCTTTATAGAAATCCTTGGCATTCGACTCTCGGCTTTCAGTTTTTAGTTGTCAGTTTTCAGTACTCAGTTGTCAGTTAAGAGGTTTGTTGTGATGGGAATAACATATTTTCCTGC
>JAKZUG010000734.1:0-13378 GCA_047516705.1 Candidatus Poribacteria bacterium
AACTGAATAATCGTCCCGCAACGCCTCAACGAGGTTTCGCTTATCAGACGGTGTCAATGCAACCACGTCAAGGCTTTTTTTTGAATGTCAAGTGCCACGGTCAACCGCCCAACGAGGTGCGCAAGGTGCGCAATGCGTTCCGCAGCGTCCTCAGAAGTCTTATCCCTCGATTCAAAGAGAGCTGCTGCGTTTTCAACAAGTTGCTGCTTCCATTTTGAAAGTTGGTCTTCGCTGAGGTTATGGTGCCGGCAGAGCTCTGCTTGGGAACTTTCACCGCTGAGTGCCTCAAGGACAACTTCGGCTTTAAACTCGGGCGTGAATCTTCTTCGTTTGCGTTTCGCCATCGGAGGCTCCTTTCTCTAAGATTGTTATTATATCACAATCTTGGTTTAGAGGGTGGCCCTAATTTCCGATGGCAGTACAAATCATGAGAAAACAGAACACAACAATATTCAAATTATGTTTCTGACTTCGCACACAGCGTATCCCTATCATTCAGAAAACGCATGGAAACAGATTAGCAAACGGATTCAACTGCGCGGCGGCATCCCATACATTGTCACATTCCGAGAAATGAACCTGCCTCTCCTCTTAAAAAGCGAGGCGGATGGGCGAAACATTTATTCTATATCGCCCGACAGGATTTCAGATCCTGATCAAAAACCTTAATACCACCACGTTAAGCCCCCTTTTCACTGACAGGAAAGAGAAAGACACATGAAAAACACGATCACTCGGTTCCTTAAAGCACGCAAAGACTCACGCGAATGTCCAAGGTACCCAAGAAAGTCATTAGATGAGATTCTTGAATACCTACGATTTACAAAGGTTGAGCGTTACATTCCGAAAGACGCGACACTCTTAGATATCGGCACCGGCGACGGTCACTTTTTGCATTACCTCAACGGACGCATCCACCACGCAGTGAGGATAGACTCGCATCTCACACAACCCACTAAAATCGGCAACTACCAGCTGATCCCCGGCTCTTTCCCACACGACTACAATGGAGACATGACCTTTGATGTGATTACCCTATTAGCAGCCATTGAACACATCCCGATCGATGTTATCCCGTGTGTGGTCAATGCCTGTTGGAACTATCTAAAACCCAGCGGACAAGTCATTCTCACTGTGCCACACCCGCGCGTTGACAGACTTTTGGATGTGCTGAAGAAACTTCGGATTCTACAAGGGTTCTCGATGCATGAGCATTATGGATTCAACCCTGAATGCCTCCCAGACCTTTTTAACGGGTGGAGACTCCTGAAAAAAGAACGTTGGGAACTCGGATGCAATAACCTATTTATCTTTGAAAAACCTGACACAAGATGAATGGTAAGAATTTATCCTTACTGTCCAGACAAGTTTGTCCTTCTTAGATGCCCTCGACCAATGCCACCGTTGCGTTATACGGCAGTGGCTTTTTTCTTGCCCGTACCTCATATCCATGCTAAACTGACAGCATGAAAGTCTTTGTTCAGATTGGACACGGTATCGTCGGTGCCGCTGTTATCTCAGGTTTATGTATCTGGCAGGCAGGCAGTTTTGGTGAAGCGAGACACACACTTAGCATCATCGGTGCTATCGCCATCGTTATTGCCAGTCTTTACCTCCTCCGAAGTCGCTGGATTCGATGGGGCAGTCGTCAGACATGGCTCAAATATCATCAACGGCTTGCGTCTTTAGGCTTATGCTTGGTGCTACTGCATTCCGCGTTCCAACCGCTCGCGTGGCACTCATGGCTCACATTTCTGCTCGCCTTATCGAATTTAGGGACAGGTATCGCTGTGAGTCTAACGGCTCGCAAGGCGAGACAGATTCTGCTTCGATGCCATCTCATCCTTGCACCGATCCTGCTCGTCAGTATTGTTTTCCACGGGCAACAGAAACTGGAGCATGACGAATTTTTCCCTCTCACCGATGTGCATGATGTGCCTTGCGCGAGATGTCATACGTCCGAACCGCTGCTGTTTCATGTCGATGCAACCGTTCAGCAAGAATTGGATACATCAGATACCGTTCCGGATGACTTACACTGGTGGTTCTCACAGCACGAACTCAATGTAACGCAAACGGCACCCGTTTCTATCAGAGATAGAGGAAACGCTTGGACAATTACAGATAGTGAAAACAATCGCACCTATGATGCCCAGAAAGTAGCAGATAAGATTGCTATCTATGCCGATTCCGATTATCAGAGTTATACTTGTCTCAACTGCCATGAGCACAACACAGAAGAAATACGTTTAGCACATGAGCTGCACGGCGTTGCTGACTTCCATAGGTGCTTCGTCTGCCACCAGACTGAAATTGACGGCACAACATACGGACGACAGCGTGTCAATTGGGAATACGACCCGAATTGGTAAATAAAAAACGGCTTGAACACCGGAAAACACAGTGTTCAAGCCGTTCAGTTGTATACGTGATAAAAGACTAAGGCTTATCGCCTCGATTTAATGCTACCCCAGGTTGTGGCGAGTTTATCCGCCGGTTCAACCGATAAAAATTCCCCATCCATTACCTCTTTAATTTCATCTTCGGATAAGGCGCGGGCAAAAATATAGTACTCGTCCATCAGCCCATCGTACCAACGATCGTTCTTATGGTGTCCGATCCCGGCTGTGACGTTCCAGTTGTCTGAAAGTTCGCCGTTCCCTTTCGCCTCGTGCGTCATCTTTCCGTCAATGTATGTTTTCACGTCGCCGCTACCACTGTCATAGGTACCGGTGAAATGTACCCACTTTTCAGCGTCGATAACGGGACCGGGGTTGATATTGAATACCTCTGCATTGGCACCATTTCGATGGAACCATCTGAATCCGCCGGGACGGATCTCGGCGTGGAAGAGACCACTCGCGTGGTCGGTTCCGATTGCATCTAAAAGGGTTTGTGGATTAGGTGAACCGCTATGATTGATCCAGACAGCAAGTGTGATACCATCAACCGGTCCGTTTTTGAAATCCGGTCCGTGCATGTCTATCCACGTTTGTGGTTCTAAAACGATGGCTTTATCGAAAACACCATCTTCTCTTACGACTTTTCCTTCAATTTTTCCGTCGTTACCGTGAATGGAACCGTCTTTGACGGTATCACCATCCTCGTCAAAACTATAGTAAGCGGATAACGTTGGGTCGCTGAGGTCGGCTTGTGCTGAAACTGCAAAGGCTATTACTATTGCGACAACTACGAAAATTACCTGTAGCTTCCCAACACGTAGACGTGTCAATTCGTAGAACATTTTAAGCTCCTTCCTTGTGTCATTCGATGAATTATATTGTGGTTCGCGTAAACATAGACCTTATATAACGTGAGTTCAACATAAGCGTATAGTTGGAAACCCGACGCATTCTCACACGGGTGGTGTTGGATTGTTGGGTTTCGCTATGTCTGTTTGCATGAATGTGTCATTGAAAATCAGGCTTTTGTTGGTAGACTGAGGGGTTCTTGGTCATTCACCGCTCTACCCAACCTACGGGGATACTTCAATTTTTATTAGTGAACTCACGTTATATTTGTAGTGAACTCACGTTATATTTGCCGAATATTGTAGCATAAAAAGGCTTAAAATCAAAGCAGAATTTATGCAAATTGAATCCTGTTAGATAAACATCCTCAATGTATGCTATCATATAGGTAACGCATTCACTTACCAAGCACAAACTTCCATAACAAAGGAGTTAAAAATAATGAAATATTCGCTAATAGTCCGATGTCTATGTCTAATTTTTCTCTTTTTTGCGTGTGTTGTTGTGCCAACGTATTCAGCAGATGTAACTGTTGGACTACTTGCAGGCAATAACAAACTCGGTGAAGTAGAAGAAGCCGCTTACGCGTGGGCGAAGGACAACTTCAAAACCATAACACTCCTCGTTGATAAAAGCGGTAACTTCAAGAATGCCGGCGGCACCGCGTTGCAACTGGAGCAATTCGCTGTGCTATGGCTCTTCTATACAGAAACAAACACGTTGCCAGAACCGTTTCTCGCTGCCCCAACTGTGAAGAAGATTCTTGACTATGTAGAGGCAGGTGGCGGCGTGTTCCTCTCAGCGTTAGCACTTCGCTATGTCGTCGAACTCGATGTTGAAGATGGCGGAGACCCACGAGTCTTTGGACCCCTCGGCAAAGATCCGCCCGAAATCGGCGTACTTCCAACCGCTGACGGTAAAAACCATCCCGTCTTTGAAGGATTTGATACCAGCAAACCGGTCTTCCTCACCAGTATGGCACAAGACGGGTTTACCTCTGATTTCTTTAACCTTGGGGATGATCCGTCTGGCACGATTCTCGGAACAAAGACTCGCGGCGGTGGTGCTGGCGGCGGTGAACGTCCCTTCGTCGAATATGAGGTCGGCGACGGAATAGTTATCACCCTCGGACACCACAACGGTGTTTATACTGATGCAAAATCGAAAGAGGGAACTAATCTGAGAAACCTCACAGCAAATGTGCTGAATTATCTCGGTGAAAATTCAGCGTTCTTTGCTGTTGAACCGAACGGCAAGTTAGCAACGACCTGGGGCGACCTAAAGTCGTCAAAATAATTAGCCACTGATTTCAGTGAGGTAGGTTCATTAAGCATTGTAACTGTCATCGTAGCAATCGATGCCTCTGTTGTACCACAAACTGTTAGATTGCGTGTGGCAATCCGCAAACTAACAGTTTGCGGTACAAAACCTACAGCATAATGAACCATCCTCGTTTTAAGTAAAGTAAATGGAAAAGCCCATGCTTGTAATATTGGATGCCAAGGCACGCCAATATGCAACTGTCATAGGCTTTCTCTTTTTGTTTGTAAGATTGAGATGCCTCATAGGGCTATTTAGTTTTCAGTTTTTTATCTATTTTGTTAGGAAAGTCGCGAATCGGAGTTCGCTCCTACAAGGGGATGTCGCGATTCAGCGTTCACTTTTATTGTAGAACTAAATGACCCTGGATGCCTCAAAACCCTCGTTGACAATTTCCTACGTCCTCTGTATAATGAAGGCGGGAAACTCAAAAGATGTCACACAAACACGTCAGCATTCGTGCTGTGCTCCTCGCACTCCTCATTACTATTCCGAACTCCTACTGGCTCATGATTAACTGGGGTCCCAGCGGTTATGGCACAGGTCAGAGTTTTCCCACCGTCTCAACCGTCTACTTCAACGTCATTTTCATCGTGCTGATCTTAATGGCGGTTAACCCGTTG
This sequence comes from Candidatus Poribacteria bacterium, assembly GCA_047516705.1. Taxonomy (GTDB): domain Bacteria; phylum Poribacteria; class WGA-4E; order WGA-4E; family WGA-3G; genus WGA-3G. The sequence goes on from JAKZUG010000734.1 coordinate 5,195, forward strand.
CTCCGTATAATTCGGAAAAATGCAAGTCTTACCGATGCGGAATTGATGGTGGTTTACCTACTCGTATCCATTGCGTCCTCCATCGCGGGACACGACACACTTCAGATATTATGGCCCCTACTCACCTACCCTATTTGGTTCGCAAGTCCAGAGAATGAATGGGGGGAACTGTTCCACCGACACATGCCGGATTGGCTCACTATCAAAGAGCGGGGTGTGCTGGCAACTTTCTATCAAGGCGATTCCTCACTTCACACCGTCCAACACCTACAACTCTGGATGACACCTGTGCTCTGGTGGTCAGCCTTGATCATTGTGCTAACGTGTATGATGCTCTGTATCACGATTCTCATCCGGCACCAATGGGTGAACCACGAAAAACTCAGCTACCCCGTCATTCAGATTCCACTGCACCTCACAGAAAACGGTGGACGGACGCTCCTGAGCAATCGGCTATTTCTGTTAGCGGCAGTACTTGCAGGTGGAATGAACCTCCTTAACGGACTCCATTTTCTGTTCCCCGTCGTGCCGGGGTTAGGCGGAAGTCTCTATAATTTAGGACAGCACTTTCAGACGAAACCTCTGAACGCTATCGGTAGACTTCCTATTGCGGTCTATCCGTTTGCGATCGGAATGAGTTTCTTTATACCGCTGGAACTCTCGTTCTCTATCTGGTTTTTCTATCTTTTCCATAAAATCATGCGCGTATGGGGAACGATGGCAGGCATCGGACATCTACCGGGATTCCCATTTCTCGATGCCCAATCCTTCGGCGCATGGTTCTGTTTAGGAGTTTCAGCGATATGGCTTACCCGGAAGTTTATTATGCGACAGGTGAAAAACGCCTTCCGAGGCAACAATACTGAGCATCATACAGATGGCACACCATCAGCCCACATCCGGTATGCGATCATCGGCTTAATCATCGGCAGCATCTTCATCCTTGTCTTCTTCAAAAGCACTGGCACGCCGATCTTCAGTATTCTCGGTTACTTTACGCTCTTCTTTGCGTTAGCCATTGCCATCACGCGCATCCGGGCAGAAGTCGGACCGCCAGCGCATGACGTGCCGTGGCGACCGGATAAAGTGCTCGTTTCCTTCCTCGGCACACGTCGTATCGGTGCGGAGGGGTTAACGACGTTCAGTATGTTTCACGGCTTCAACCGCTCCTATCGTTCCCATCCGATGCCGATTATGTTAGAAGGCTTCAAGGTAGCACAAGTTCGCGGGCTGTCGCATAACCGCTTTATCGTCGCCGTTATTTTGGTGATCATCGTCGGAACGATTTCATCGGCGTGGGCGTACTACGCGCAAGGTTATTACTACGGTGGTGCAGTCTATGGCGAGCAAGCACAGTGTCGTTGGACTTACGAGCAGTTGAAGCAGTGGCTCATTAACCCGCAATATATAGATATTGGTGCAGTCTCGGCATCCACTGGTGCGATTGCCTTAACAACACTCTTGATGGTGCTCCGCCGCCGGTTTATCTGGTGGCCCTTCCACCCCGCAGGCTATGCGCTCTCGCTGAGTTTCTGGAATACAAGTTGGTATTGGTTCTCGATTTTCTTGTCGTGGGGGATCAAAGCGATTCTCTTTCAGACAGGCGGCTTACGGACCTATCGCCGCGCGATGCCGTTCTTTATCGGTTTGGTCATCGGTGAGTTTTTTGTCGGGGCAATTTGGACACTCATCGGCATCGCCTTAGAACGTCCGATGTATCGGTTTATGTTTTAGAGGTATTTGGTTATCAGTTGTCAGTCGTCAGCGGTCAGCCATCAGCTATCAGCAGTCAGCCATCAGTGGTCAGTGAGTGTCGCGACCGGGAAGTCGCTCCTACAAGAAAGAGACATACACTTTTGAAAATTTCGAGATCCACTGTTAGGATAAAGCAACTTACGTCATCTAAGGAAAACAAAAATGAAACTTAGCTGCCTTCCTGTCTCTCTTTACAACGACATCTTTACAGGAAAAAGCACAGTCACTGACTGGATTCAATTCGGTGCAGAATTAGGGTTGGATGCAGTCGATTTTAGTATCAAATTCTTCCCGAAGCGTGATGTGGAAACGATAAATCAGACGCGTGCTGCCCTTGAAAAGTACAATATAACCCCGTGCATGCTCGCCTGCTATTCTGACTTCACGCATCCCGACCGAGTGCAACGCGCGCAAGAATTGACAGACCTGAAAGCGGACATCGCACTAGCGAAAGCGTTGGGAGCGAAATTCATTCGCGTCACAGCAGGGCAAAACCATCCCGGCACCGAGCGCGCAGCAGGCGTGCAATGGGTGACAGACGGGTTCCGATATGCTCTCGACGCAGCGGAAAAACACGGCATCACGCTTGCCTACGAAAACCACACGAAAGGCGCGCCGTGGGACTACTGGGACTTCTCACAACCTACAGAAATTTTCTTAGAGATCTTAGATGCGCTCTCAGACACACCGCTCGGGGTTTGCTTTGACACCGCGAACCCGCTTGTTCTCGGTGAAGATGTCCTCGCACTTCTGGAACAGGTTGTCCACCGTATCGTTGTCGTCCATATCTTCGATATGCGTGAAGTTAGCGTATTTGAGCCTGTTCGCGTCGGCACGGGTGCCTCACCGATTCCGCAAATCTTCTCGCGCATCAGACAATCAGGTTATGACGGGTGGCTCAGCATCGAGGAAGCCAGCCGCTCAGGACAGGAAGGCTTCACACAATCCATAACATTTGTTCGAGAAACATGGAAACAGGCATCATCCGCGTGAGGGTTCACTCATCCGTTCCTGTGCTTGGCGCGAGAGTTCCGAGAGATGTCCGTCGTTCGCCATCACCTGTTCGAGGTGTATTCGCCGTTCGGGTGTCGCTGTCCGCACCATCTTCTCGCCATATTTTCTGTCAATCCAGAAGCGTGCTGATCCAGCAATATAGGCTTGCAGCGCATCTATTTTCTCATCCGGATACCGTTGACAGAGGTTCATCGTAAACATCCGCCGACGCGCGCCTCCCCCGAAAGCAGCGTGCTTCGTATTATGGTTAAACAAAACCAAATCGCCAGGAGTTGTCTCAAAGATCGTTGCTGGGACATCCTTTCCATGTATCTCCCATAACTCTTGGCTCTTGCCAACCCGCTGAGAGAGCGCATCGGCATAGTTATCGCCTAAGAGATGGCTCCCTGGAATGACGCGGAGCGCGCCGGTGTCGCGAGTCAGCGGGTCCAGATAGAACGCAATCTTAATATGCCTCGGGTCTTCTAACTTATGTCCACCATCCGAGTGCCATCCGGTACTACCGACGTAGAAATTGCCATCGCTTCCCATGTAGTTGAAATTATCGCCGAGGAGCGCTTTCGTAATCCCCAAAATTCGCGGGTCATCCAGCAGTGATGACAACTCTTCACTCTGATCAATGAACGGAACGATACAGGAGCGCGCCGTACCTTCGTGCGGTTTACCGTTATGTCCGCCGCCTCTCTCTTCCCAGACGGCTTCAAAAGCGTCTTGAATCGCCGTAATCCGGTCCGCCATCAGTTGCGGAAAACTGAGATAACCAAACGTCTCGAAAAAACTAATCTCTGAATCGGTGACAGTGAAATCGTGCTGATTCATTTCTACACCCTCCAATGTTATACAATGGAACCTACCTTCGTGTTCATATCACCCAAAAACTCGTCATTGATACATTATCATAGCATATCTATATTTAATTTTGCAATCCGAACCATAAACGAGAAAATGAATCCGGACTTACGCAAAATTGGAATGCACACTGAGGCATCACCGGCGAGGTTACAAACCTCGCCAGCAAATGTAGTGGGTTTGCGTAAGTCCTATGAATTTAACAATGCCGCCATAATCCTAAAAAGATTTGCTAAACCTACAAATTAATGTTAATATTATCTCAGACTCTCATCCCCTAAAAGGTTATTAATGGCTACCAACGCAAATGTATTTCCTGCCTACTTCGCACTCTTCAAAGTGACATTGCGGCAAATGTTCTGGAGTCGGCGAACCGTCCTGATTCTGATAGGATGCGCGTTATCGCTTTTGATCGCTCTCATATTCCGGTTTACGGTGGGAGGTAGGGTAAGCGTCAACGGATTCATACCACAGATAACACTGATTCTGTATGGACTTTTGGTGAACCTATGCGCCATTTTCTACGGGACAGCAATCATCTCGGACGAGATTGACGGTAAAGGATTAACCTATCTTCAGATGCGACCACTCCGCAAATCGATGATCCTGCTCAGCAAGTTCGCTGCCTACCTCCTTGGTGTCCTCGCCATCATAGCCAGTTCTCACCTAATCTTAACCGGCATTGTCGCGACACACGCAAAACTGGATAAAAACATCCTGTTCCACTTAGGCATGAGCCTGCGCTATACCGCATCAATAGCACTGGCACTGTTAGCTTATGGAGCACTTGCCACCGTATTAGCAGCGAGATTCAAGCATCCAGTGTTGTGGGGATTGTTGTTTGTGATGGGATGGGAACGTATTACCGCAGCACCATTCATGCAGGCGGGGATCAAGAGGCTTTCTATATCACACTACCTTTTTACTGTATTCCCGCGTTATAAGCTGTCTCGAGGCTTATTAGATGACTTTTTAGGAACATCGCCGCCGCCAGTGTGGGTAGCACTCCTCGTAATTTTCCTGCTAACAGTAGGTTTGCTGTGGCTCGCTATCAGAATCTTCCGGGAACGAGAATACCTGATGTAAAGTCAATTTTGTTCTTTTGGAGTCGAAATTTCAACTACCCTCCTTGAGAACCCTTGCAGTCTCACGCGATACGATTAACTCCTCATTCGTAGAGATAACCAGAATCTTAGCACGACTATTATCTGCTGAGAGATCTGCTTCACCAGTCGCTTGTGCATTTTTCACCGCATCCAAATGAATGTCGCACCACTCAAGTCCGTCGCAAACCTTCGCGCGTGTCGTCCCACTTTTCTCACCAATGCCGCCCGCAAAAGCGATCACATCCACGCCACCCAGCGCGGCGATATACGCGCCGATATACTTTTTCACACCGTAAACGTAAGTATCCAGTGCCAAACGAGCATTATCGTTTCCTGCTGTGATCGCTGCCTCCACGTCGCGCATATCTCCACTCGTGCCAGAGATCCCCTTTAGTCCTGAATCCTCAATCAGCTGACGACGGATTTCATCCGTAGAGTATCCTTCTTTGTCGAGCATATACAGCACCGCAAACGCATCTAATTCACCACAACGGGTAGACTGAATCATCCCGTATTGCGTAGACGTTCCCATCGAGGTATCAATAGACTCCCCGTCTTTGATAGCACAGAGAGACGAACTGCCACCGAGGTGACACGAGATAATACGTAGTCCTTCTCCCGATTCCCGTCCAAGCAGCTCCGGTACACGTTCAGAGATGTATCGGTGAGAAGCACCGTGGTAACCGTACCGACGGATGTCGTGCTGTTCTACCCAGAAGCGAGGCACCCCGAATTCGGCGGCATAATCTGGTATCGTCTGGTGAAACCATGTCTCAAAGACGGCAACGAGCGGTGTCGTCGGGAGCAGTTCTTGAAAAGCACGGATAGAGGCAATGTAAGCAGGATTGTGCATCGGTGCAAGTGGCGTGGATGCCTCTAATGCAGCGATTACATCCTCGGTAATCTGTGCTGAACGCCAATAGCCTTTGGCAAGAATAGTTTTGAATCCAACGCCGTCCAACTGCCCTAAGTCTTCAAAACAACCGACCTCAGCATCGGTAATCAGGCTCATCGCGTGCGCTATCGCGGCTGTATGTGTCGGCGCATCAATCTCGCCTTGGCGGGCGGGCTTACCCGGCACGGCATGAGTAAAGGCAGATGGTGAATTACCAATACGTTCCACGCCTCCCTTCACGAGAGAGGTCGTGGTCTCCATATCAATAATTTGGTATTTGAACGAGGTGCTACCTACGTTCGCACAGAGTATATGCATAGTGGTTTTCGTTTCTCTGTTGAGTTCTTTTCTATTATTACTATTCGCCTGCTTTCGCTATTACTTGATGATAGAGATCCTGACTAACTCGTGTCCCTTGGGCACGAAGATTATCAAGTATCGGTCTGACAGCGGGAATTATACTTTGGGTCTTGGCAATAAGCAAAACACCAACTGTACCTATAACAGGCAATCCTCGTGCTACTGCCTCTCGCCTCGCAGCATTGTCATCAAGGATCACCTGTTCTGCATTAATTTCTTGAGCAAGGATAATAGTCGCACATTCGCCTAAATGAAGTGAATATTGATTCTGAAGGGTCCTGATCTGATTCATATCTGTCACTGATTGACGGGAGATCCATTCGGCTGCTTTTACTTCTGCAGCACCCGGTTTCCCAATCCCATCAATGACCACTTCAACGTAAACTTCCTCTGGAATAAGGATTGTACCGTACACATCTCGGAGAAGGTCCAACTGATTAATTTTCGAGAGTTCAATTAACGGTATACTATTCGTGACAACCTTCATCATCTTGGTTATTCAAAACCTTCAAGGCAGTTTCAACTTCAGCAGTTAATTCTTCAGCGGTAACCTCAGCAAAAGGAGAAATTCCAGCCTCAGACATCAAGTCTGAGAGATCCCACCGGGAAATATCAAGGAGTTTTGCTGCTCTACCAGCACTAATATCCCCGTGCCGAAGAAGTTCAAGCACAAAAGCTTCTTTCGCCTTACGTTCCGCATCAGTTTTGTGTTGTAGAAAACTCTCGTCAATAGGAAGTGTGAATGTGAATTGGACTTCAACTTCTGTTTTTGCCATACAGACCACCTCACTTATCTACTTTGATTTTGCCAACTGTCACCTCAAATCTAACCAGAAAAAATTCACTCGCTTCGTCTCTCCCGCTCTTCGATGATCGCACGACTACAAAGATTATCCTCTGGTTTTACGCCTTCTTCCAATAGAAGCTGCTGAAGCTCTTCCGCCGTGAGAATTTCAACATCCGGATCGGGTTGCCCGAGTGCCTTTTCAATTGATGGACGTAATCTCTCCCTTTGTGCACGTACGCGAGCTAATCGAATGGCTTTTCGCTCCTCGGGTGTGAGCGACTTCATGAGAGGGGCTTGAAGTTTGACTAACTCCTTTTTCACCTCTGCCAAGTCCCATTCAAGTTTCTCAACTTTTATGATCAATTCCATTATAGCAGATACCATAAGTATTATCCTCTGTATGCGTTTGTTCCGCGGATAGATACGGAAATTTACTCTTATAGGGTAGATGAATCCAACCTCCGACGCTCCTTAACAACATTTTAACGCACACCAAAGAGAATGTCAAACGCATCTTAACCATTTCGTGAAACGCTGAAAAATCTCGCAGTTTTACCAGCACTTAGTTAAACATTATTTGTACAGTCAATACAGGAATGTGCCTGCAACAGACACATTCCTTTGCTGATAGCGACGTTATGCATATCATATCACGGTTTCGGCAGAGTGGGCAACGTCAAACGCGGGCGTTCACCGAAATCGGGAAGTTCAGGCGGATTCTCCTCCATCTGTCGGAGGAGCTCTTCAATGCCGCGGTCAAGCTGCGGGTCCCCCTCCGCGACATAATCCTGCGGACGATAATCTACCTCAATATCCGGGTCCGTGCCGTAGTTCTCAACGCTCCAACCGACATCAACAAACCAGAAAGAATACTCCGGTTGCGTCGTTCCACCTCCATCTACAAACGGATGGTGTGGCGAGATACCGATAACGCCACCCCACGTCCGCTTACCGATGAGCAAGCCCAACTCCATCAGTTTGAAGCAATGCGAGAAAATATCGCCATCAGAACCGGCGTTCTCGTTGGTGACGGCAACCATCGGACCCAAGACGGAAGCGTCCGGGTACGGGTGCGGGGTCCCCCACCGCGGAACGTCATATCCAATACGACGACGCGCCAACTTCTCTAAAAGCAGCTGCGAAACATGTCCACCTCCATTGTAGCGCACATCTACCAGCAGCCCGGGATAACTCACTTCGGCGAGAAAACCGCGGTGAAACTCCGCATACCCGCGCCGACCCATGTCTGGAATATGGATATACCCGACTTTACCGTCCGTCTTTTCGTGGACGTACCGTCGATTTTGCGACACCCATTCACGATACCGTAGATCTCTTTCACCGCCCAGTATCTTGAGCGTGACGACACGTTTTTCACCATCGGCCACATTCTGGAAAGTTGCTTGTACCTCCTGATT